>LXTH01000231.1 GCA_001643555.1 Nitrospirae bacterium SPGG5
CGTGACGACTTCAAGGTCCAGCGTATGCAAAAACTGGGTCAAGGCATCACGAATGCCTTCATCATCATCGACCACGAGTATGCGTCCTGCCACAGCTCCTCACTTTCTTTGCGGGGAATGTTGAAAAAAGCCGCCAGCGGCGTTCTCGCCATTTTGCCGTGCTCACGTACTGAGAGTACGCTCCGCGCGTCAAAATGGCTGCGGCCTTGCTGGATAGACCCTTCGGAAAGACTCAGGGCATGCTTTTTTGAACATTCCCTCCACTTGATGATGTCTGCTCATCTCGACCATGTACTGGCCATGGGTGTGAAATATTCAACAGGCCCTTGCGCGATGAAAACTAACGAATCAAACCGCCGCCGAATATACCACAGGTTGCCAAACTGACCAAAGAATGTGCGGGGCCGACGTCGTGATGCAGACTGACGTGCGACACCATCAACCCTGAGGAAGAACATCCTCCACGATCACGACCCCCTCAGGCGGATCCAATATAAAGACTGTATCGTCGATTCCGGTATTTGCCTTGACATTGGTAAAGCGAAACGTCGAAATATTTCCGCTCACTTCGTGTAGGGCTATTGACCGAATGAAGTAGGTGTCGGGTTGGATTTCTGAAACAATTCGGATCAACGAAGAAGAGCCTGGTTGCCCCTGGTTTTTAGGAATCAAGGTCAGCAAGGGCAACCCTCCCTCTCCCGTGCGGCCATTATCCGTGGGGTACACATCAAAATGCTCGGTGAGTTTCCCCATTCCCTGAAGCAAGTGCAGGGGGGCTTTCGTCGCCACCATCATGGTAAGATTGCCCTTCAGAATTTGATTATGTTTCGGCACATACATTTGCAGCTGATCATTCTGCACATAAATATGTTCGACTGAAGGTTCGGCATAATCCCACCGTAGATAGCCAGGCTTCTTAATGTAGACTCGGCCAGATGATCGAAGTAGTGTATCAAACCCTTCAATGCGAGTTTCTTGTGTAAAATCTGCTTGAAAATCCTTGGTGGCGGCGTAGCGAGTATCCACGCGCTTGACCAGGTCACGTACCTGTTGTGCCACATTCTCTTTCCCAAGAACCGGGAAGGGAATCAGAGACATTACGATTATGAGACTGGCGAGAATGAATTTCATCCGACCCGTTCTTGCCTCATGGTTTGAGGGCCAAGAATTTCCCGGCGGCCGTCACGCCCAGGGGCACTCACGAGCCCTTCTTCTTCCATTTGTTCGATCATGCGTGCAGCCCGGGGATATCCAACACGAAGCCGTCGTTGAAGCAGCGAGGCCGAAGCCTGGCCTGAGGTCAATACCACYTCTCGGGCTTGTTCATAGACTTCATCTCGCTSGGGGTCTTCTTCAAATACTTCGGGGTTTGGAAATGGGGCATCGTCACTATACTCCGGACCCGCTTGCGCTTTGACATATTCTACCACACGCCGCACATCCCCATCCGACACGTACGAACCATGGAGCCGAATCAACTTACCAGTTCCTGGAGCCAAATACAGCATATCGCCGAGTCCGAGAAGCGCTTCGGCTCCATTCGCATCCAGGATCGTGCGGGAGTCGGTTTTGGAGGCCACTTGAAACGCGATCCGAGCCGGGAAATTTGCTTTAATCAACCCCGTCACTACATCAACGGAAGGCCGTTGCGTGGCCAAAATTAGGTGAATGCCTGAAGCGCGCGCCATTTGCGCCAGGCGCGCAATCTTTTCTTCAATTTCCTTGGGAGCGACCATCATTAAATCGGCAAACTCATCGATGACCACCACGATGTAGGGAAGGGGCTCGGGAGTCGGCTCCTCATCCTGGCCTTGATCAAATGGAAGGTCAGGCTGTGATGAACCAGAGGCCATGCCATGGCCTTCCTCTGTTATCTTGGCATGGTAGGCTTGAATATTTCGAACGCCATGTTCTGCGAGTAATCGATAGCGCCGCTCCATTTCTTGCAGGACCCAGCTTAACCCACGCGCAGCGGATTTCGGGTCTGTTAAGGCCGGGCGCAACAGATGGGGAATGCCATCGTAGACTTGAAGTTCCAACACCTTGGGRTCAATCAAYARRAGCTTGACTTCATCRGGRTGRGCTGAAAACAACAGGCTTAACAACATGCTATTCAAGSCAACACTTTTYCCGGCTCCCGTGGCGCCAGCCACCAACAGRTGAGGCATSGTTCTCAGRTCGRCCACAAACGGACGACCAAAAATRTCTTTYCCYAAGGCYAKGGTCAGCTTTGAYCGKGATCGTGTRTAGGCTTCACTGGTCAACACTTCTCGRAAYGTGACGGTTTCTCTGACCGGATTCGGGACTTCGATCCCSACGGTCGATTTCCCGGGAATCGGAGCGACAATGCGCACGCTGGTGGCTTTGAGAGCCATCGCCAAATCATGGGCCAGATTGACAATGCGAGCCACCTTAATACCGGGGCCGGGCTCAAACTCGAACATCGTGATGACGGGGCCCGGATGCACTTCYGTCACCTTYCCGGKAAYGCCRAAATTCTGAAARGCTCCRGTCAACACCCGSGATTGGGAYTCCAATATKKCATCSGTCTGCKRTGATYGCGAAACAGTAGGTGGATCAAGAAGCGCAATAGGATCAGGCAAATTGTAACCCTCAGACACTTTGCGATGGAGTTGAAAGGTTCGGCGAATGGGAGGGGCTTCATCTGGTTCCTCCAGAACCGATTCAAAATCATCCTCAAAAATATCGGGCTCTGGGACAGGATCATCTTTTCGCAAAAAGGAAAGGGCGCCATCCCACATGGCCAGACTTCGATGGATCTTCACCGGTTTATTCGCTTTTGGGATCCGCACTTTTGTGGGAAAGGACAGCCAACTTAAAGACAGACGAGGGGTGTGGTCTCGGATTGCTCCAAGAGCTGAGGGAATATTTCCCAGAGCCGTGGCCACGGAAAACGGAGCAACCAACAAAACGGATACCAATACAAGTGAGAACAATACGATCGTGCTGCCGACTTCCCCAAACAGTGGAGACACCAGGGCCGTGGACCACTGCCCCCATTCCCCTCCCGTCATGTGTGAGGCCAACGCATAAAATTGAAATAGGGCACTGAGGCACAGCACCAATAGAACTCCGCCGAAGAGGCTTCGTAATTTTGTCTGAAGTGTTTCTTCTTGGAATGACCGGATTCCTTGCAACAGGATCAAAATCGGAATGGCAAGAGCAGCCGATCCTACGAGCCATACCAAACCTGCCGCGATGGTTGCGCCCACCATGCCGACAGCGTTGTCGATGACACCCGATGGTTGAGTAGAAAGGGAGKCAARCCAGRAGGGGTCCTGTGCCGAAWACGACCACACGCTCNAAAAAACYAGGACTCCTAGCGTGAGGAGGGCAATTCCRAGGATTTCRCGGCTGAGTCTAAAGGATGGGGAAGCAGGTTCCTTCTTGACGGATTTCCCCCTAGGCCTAGGGAATATACTCATAACAGAAATCGTAGCATAGGGGAGGAGGTTAATCAATTAAAACCCTTAGGGTCCGTTACGGAATAACCTGGGCAATTGGCCGAGACGATTGGGGAGCGACACCGGCGCAGCCCAAAAGCGTCCGGCCTTACGAGAAGGCCCATCTTTTGTGCAAGTTAAAAAAGCTGAAAAAGAGGACGCCACCATTTTATACTAAAGTCACCTTTGAAAGCGTTTGCTTTTAACTCAATACTCATGCCTGACCCCTTTTGTAAATTATTGAAAACACGGCGAGCTGGCTCCCTATGAAACTCTAGGACTTTGTTTCTTTGAGAGGAGATCGAAGCCTAGTTCGTAATTTGGATTTTTGCCGTCTCAAAAGGGATTTAGCCATCCCGGAAAACCTATCCTCAGCGAAGGCGGAGGACTCATCATAAATGGGTATCCTCATACAGGACACTATCCTTTCACCTGCGCAACTAATATATCCCTCCAGGTCAGTAT
>LXTH01000192.1 GCA_001643555.1 Nitrospirae bacterium SPGG5
TTCACTCCAACAGCAAGTAAAAGCTCCAAACGAGCCACGCATAGTCAGGGGGAGGGAATGTTCAAAAAAGTTCGTCCAGCAAGGCCGCAGCCCTTTTGACGCGCGGAGCGTACTCATAGTACGTGAGCACGACAAAGGGCCGAGAACGCCGCTGACGCCCTTTTTCAACATCCCCGTTTAGGAAAATGGAAAATATGAATTCGGCATGCAGGATCGATGATGAGCTCACTCAACACGATCGGGACTACCTGGCAGCCAGAGGCACATCTGTTGAAACCGTAAAACACCAACTCGCCATTTTCCAACGCGGCATTCCATTTACCGCCATTTCTAAACCATGCACAGTCCGTGACGGGATCGAACAGATTACCGACACCGACCTTGCACCACTCCAACGAACATTTAACCACGCAATGGTCGCAGGACGGGTCACCAAATTTGTCCCAGCCTCAGGCGCAGCCTCCCGAATGTTTAAAGCKCTTTTGGCTTGCTGCGCRGATGAGTCCACGGCATCATCAGRCAACGCCAGNTTACAATCMTTTTTARACYGCCTTTCGGATTTTGCYTTTTTTGAAGACTTATCCARYACACTTACCMAGCAGGGACATCARCTAGAGGACCTCCKTGCCMGTGGACAATACCAACCAATCYTAGAAGCKTTGCTCYACCCAGCRGGRCTCAATTATGCMAAACGMCCCAAAGGCCTCCTGAAGTTTCACCGRTACCSTGACCACATACGAACCCCGATTGAAGAACATTTAATGGAAGCGGCGGTCTACGCCAAARATRYGAGCAATCAAGCCCAYSTRCATTTCACGATTTCACCYGAACATCAAGAGGCTGTTCAAGAACATMTTGAATCAGCMCGTCARCGATTCAARCACGATGMCCTCGATTGGRYYGTCACMTGCTCCCTRCAAAAAKCTTCAAGCGATACGATTGCMGTTGACATGGAGAACCAGCCTTTTCGCGACCGCGAGGGCAATCTCCTCTTCCGTCCGGCTGGCCATGGCGCGCTCCTTTCAAATGTCAATGAATTGCAGGGGGATATTGTCTTCATTAAAAATATCGACAACGTCGTTCCGGACCATCTCAAGGAAGAGACCTACATGTATAAACGCGCCATGGGTGGTTATCTCATTACAATACAAGAGACACTCTTTGGGTACCTCCGACAGCTCAAACCGGAAACCACCACGGCAACACAACTGGACGACATAGCCCAATGGGCACAATCAGCCTTACATTGGACAAGCCCTCCACAGTGGAAAAATTGGGACCTCACACAGCGCATCACATGTCTCCGACAATTTTGCAACCGCCCGATTCGAGTCTGTGGCATGGTCAAGAATACGGGCGACCCTGGTGGCGGACCGTTTTGGGTCAAACATGAAGACGGCTCGACGTCACTTCAAATAGTTGAATCCTCACAAGTGGACCCACAATCCTCGGAACAACAAAGCATCTTTGCTACCTCAACACACTTCAATCCCGTGGATATGGTATGCGGAGTGCGCGACTACCAAGGAAACCCTTTTGACCTGAGTCAGTTTGTTGACCCCGATGCCGGGTTTATCTCTCAGAAATCATATGAGGGTCGTGAGTTGAAAGCACTCGAACTGCCTGGGCTCTGGAATGGAGCCATGGCCAAGTGGCACACCATTTTCGTGGAGGTCCCACGGCCCACCTTTAACCCAGTCAAAACTGTCCTCGACCTGCTCTTGCCCGCTCATCAGCCACAATGATGTGGTGCCAAGAAATTCTCTTGCAGGAAGTTAAGAACCGCATCATAATAAAACCGATCAATCAGGGCCATCTCAGATTCGACAATACCTTCGAATCCAAACAGAGACTGTTGAATATTTCACTCTCATGGCCAATACAAGCTCAAGAGGAGATAGACAGCATCAGCTTTGAGGGAATGTTCAAAAAAGCATGCCCTGAGTCTTTCCGAAGGGTCTATCCAGCAAGGCCGCAGCCATTTTGACGCGCGGAGCGTACATGGAGTACGTGAGCACGGCAAAATGGCGAGAACGCCGCTGGCGGCTTTTTCAACATTCCCCAACAACAAAATATCTTCACAGTCAAGAGGACTCAACCATGGCAGAAAAAATTGAAACTCTTTTAAAAAGCTCCACGGTCCACCACCCGACAGAAAAAACTCTGAAAGAAGCGTATATCAAAGATTACGACGCCGCGTATAAAGAATCGATTGCTGATCCGGAGAAATTTTGGGAGGGCGTGGCCAAGGAATTGGAGTGGTTTTCTCCATGGAAACAAGTTCTGGAGTGGAAGTACCCTTGGGCCAAATGGTTTCTCGATGCCAAGTGCAATATTTCGTATAACTGTTTAGACCGTCATGTAAACTCGTGGCGCAAGAACAAAGTCGCAGTCATTTGGGTTGGGGAAAAAGGCGAAGAACGTATCTTCACCTACGCCGAACTCTATCGCCAGGTGAATCGTTGTGCCAATGCGTTGAAATTTCTCGGTCTCAAAAAAGGCGATGTCGTCACTATTTATCTACCCAAAATTCCCGAACAAATCGTCGCGATGCTCGCCTGTGCCAGGATCGGGGTCATCCATTCCGTCATCTACTCTGGATTTAGCGCACCCGCGCTCGAAGCTCGAATTAAAGACGCGGACGCAAAAATCATCATCACGGCGGATTACGGATACGATCGGGGCAAGAGTATCGACCTCAAAAAAGTCGTGGACCAAGCCGTGGCGAATTGTCCGGGTATTGAGAAATCCATCGTCGTACGGCGAGAGAAACCTGGCATCACCCTGACGGACAACGAACTCGATTGGGAAGAATTGCTGGCAGGTCAATCCACGAAATGTGAAGCCGAACAACTGGATGCCGAAACGCCACTGTACTTCCTCTACACCTCGGGGACAACTGGCAAACCCAAAGGCGTCGTGCATGTGCAYGGCGGATACATGGTCGGCACCTACATCACCACRAAATATGTCTTCGACCTCAARGATGAAGAYGTATTCTTTTGCGTYGCGGATCCAGGYTGGGTSACCGGACACAGTTACATTGTCTACGGCCCGCTGCTCAATGGCGCYACYATCCTWACYGCGGAAGGCAAACCCGACTAYCCCAATCCTGGCCGMTGGTGGGAYCTCATCTCGAAATATGGCGTGTCGATTTTTTATACCACGCCAACAGCCATTCGYCTRCTCATGAAGTACGGCGAAGACTGGCCCAAGAAATATGATCTCTCGACATTGCGTATTCTAGGATCAGTGGGCGARCCCATAAACCCCGAAGCGTGGGAATGGTTCYATCGMGTAACCGGCGGCGAYAAACCCAYMATGGACACGTGGTGGCAAACCGAAACCGGATCGATCCTSGTKACTCCGCTTCCCTGCGTRCCRCTMAAACCCGGATCAGCCACRCGACCATTTTTAGGRATCGAAGCCGATGTRGTGGACAGGGAAGGCAACAGCATCGGCACCGGTGGYGGATTCGCCGTCATTAAAAAACCATGGCCATCCATGATGCGCACGATTCACAAAGACCCAGACCGATACCTCAGCTACTGGAACCTTATTCCAGGATGCTACACCGCTGGTGACGTGTGTCATAAAGATGAAGACGGGTACTTCTGGTTCATGGGCCGCGCAGACGATGTCGTCAAGGTCGCAGGTAATCGTATCGGCGCCGCCGAAGTAGAAAGCGCGTTGGTCAGTCACGATGCCGTAGTCGAAGCCGCGGTGATCGGCAAACCTCACAAAACCGCCGGCGAGATGATCAAAGCCTTTGTGATTTTGAAGCAGGGCCTAGAGGAAAGTTCAGACCTGATCAAGAGCCTTAAAGCACATGTCCAAGCCGAACTCGGAAAAATCGCGGTTCCCAGAGAGGTCGAAATCGTCACATCACTCCCCAAAAC
>LXTH01000056.1 GCA_001643555.1 Nitrospirae bacterium SPGG5
CTGGTGGAAAAGCCACTGGCGTCCACCGTTGTCGAGGCCAGGGCCATGGTCGAATTCGCGAACCAACGCGGCTTGTGGTTACAGGTCGGGCATGTGGAACGGTTCAATCCGATTATGGATGGCATTCGAAAGGTCATTCACACCCCTGGATTCATCGAATGTCATCGTCTCGCTCCGTATCAACCGCGTGGGACGGATGTGGATGTGGTGTTGGATCTCATGATCCACGACTTGGATCTGATTTTGTCTTTCAACTTGGGCGAGCCAGAAAAAGTTGAAGCGGCGGGGGTGACGGTGCTGTCCTCACAGATTGGTTTTGCGAATGCCCGTGTTGAATTTTCTGGTGGGTGTATCGTCAGCTTTACCGCCAGCCGAATGTCCACGGGCCGCCTGCGGAAAATGCGTTTATTTCAATCTGATCTGTATCTGTCCGTGGATTTTCAATCACGGCAAGGCTTTGGGTATAGACGGACTGTTCTTTCAGGCGGAGAGTCCTCCGTGGTAGAAGAATCGATTCAGGGCAATGATGAAGAGCCCCTCAAGCGAGAGTTGCACGCATTTGTGCAATCCGTCCAGTCGGGTGTGTCACTCGGAGTGTCGGGGGAAGAGGGGCTTCGTGCATTGGAATTGGCCCATGCCATCAACGAATCGATCCTTAAGGCTGGTTTGCGTGAACCGTTCACACAGAGAGCAGGTTCTTCTTTTTGAAGAACGGGTAAAAAAGCATGCCCTCGCGAAGGGAAGGGTGCCAGCGGGGTTTTCCTGGAACGTAACACGTGAAGCGTGGAAGAAACATCGGGGTATTTTTTTCCAACACTTCACGCATGACGCTTCACATTCCACGAATCTTGGCTTTCCTTCGGCAACACTCAGGACAGGTTTTGACCAGTCCCTTTGATTGTCTAATGTTACTATGGCTGCTCTCACTATTCTGATCGTTACAGGCGAGGCTTCCGGAGATCTCCACGGTGCAAACTTAGCCAAGGCATTAAAGATTCGAGACCCGAGCATCAAGTTGTTTGGAGTTGGCGGCCAGCACATGCGTTCTGCTGGGGTTGAGCTGTTAGGCGGGTTACAACGGCTGGACGGAGTGGGGGTGTCAGGACCAGTGACGATTGGCAAGGGGATATTGAATATCTTGAGGATGAAGCGATTTTTCAAGGAACAGGCCTTGGATGGCGTGGTTTTCATCGATAACCCGTCCATGAATCTTCGGTTGGCCCGAATTGCGGCAAAACTTGGGCACAGGGTGATCTATTATATCGCCCCACAAACTTGGGCCTGGGGACAGCGTCGGATCCATTTAATTAAACGTGTTGTCCGCCGCATGATCGTGATTTTGCCCTTCGAAGAAGCCATCTATCATGAGGCTGGCGTGCCCTGTGATTTYGTCGGRCATCCGTTACTCGATACGTTGGCRCCTCAGTAYGAYCGGCGATTGRTGCGGAAGCAGTTGGGGTTGCCTGAAGAGGGKTTGATCATYGGGGTCTTGCCGGGCAGCCGWATATCAGAGGTGCAATCGCTGTTACCCGAAATGATTCAGGCGGTGAAGCAGCTGAGAGATTTTGATCCAGATGTGCAGTGTGTCATCGGTCAGGCCCAGTCCATTTCCCGTGAATATCTCGAGGGGTTGTTCGATCGGGAGGAATTGCCCGTGACCGTGGTCGCTGATCAGACGAATGAGGTCATGGCGGCTTCTGACTTGCTGCTCGTGGCGTCGGGAACGGCCACGCTTCAGGCCGCGCTGGTGGGAACGCCCATGGTTATTACGTATCGATTGTCGTGGTTGACCTACCAGATTGCCAAACGCATTGCCTTGGTGAACCATCTCGGTTTGGTTAATTTGGTGGCTGGACGTGGTATCGTACCGGAATTGCTCCAATCCGAGGCAACCGCTGAACGATTATATGAAGAGGCTGTGAGTTTGTTAAAAGATCGTGGCCGGTATCATCAGATGCAAGAAGCGTTTCAATCTATTCGTGAACAAATGGGCACGCCCGGGGCGTCAGACCGGGCGGCTCAAGTGGTATTAGCCGAATGTCGAGCGTAAACGTTTTCCTCAGGATTATCTCCTATCTTCGTGGGTATCAGATGAGGCTGGTGGCCGCATGTGTGTGTGCCGCGGGCGTCGCTGGGATGACCGGTGCGTATGCCTGGCTCATTCAGCCCGTGATGGATGAGCTGTTCATTGCCAAAGATGAGTCACTGCTCCTGGTCTTGCCACTGGCGCTTCTTAGCGTGGCGGCCCTGAAAGGTTTCTTTCCCTATGGTCAGACCTACCTCATGAGTTATGTGGGAAATCGACTCGTGGCGAACGTGCGTCAGCAATTGTTCGGGCAATTTCTTCGTCTCCCCCTGCCGTTTCATCATTCCCATACCTCGGGGCGTCTCCTGGCACGAGTGGTCAATGATGTCAATGAAATGGGAAATGCGATTCCTACCGTGGTGAAAGATCTTTTTCAGCAGGGTTTAACATTTATTGCCATGTTGGGTTTGGCATTTTATCAGAATTGGAAATTAGCGACAATTGTGGTTCTGGTGTTCCCCATCTCGGGCTATGTTATCGTCAAAATTGGCAAGCGAATTCGGAAATTGGCCACCAAGACTCAAGAATCCATGGGGGATATGGCCTCAGTGGTCAGTGAAGCACTCAAAGGGATTCGCATTGTGAAAGCGTATGGGGCAGAGGAGACTGAACAACAACGATTTGGACACAGCAACGAGACCTTTATGCGGGCCAATATTAAGTCGGCACAGGTTTCGGCGGTGGCCTCTCCATTTTTGGAAATTATTGGAGTCGGGGGCATTGCCGTCATTATTTGGTATGGTGGATTTTTAGTGATTGATGGTCAGATGAAACCTGGGGAATTTACTTCGTTCCTGCTTGCGTTAGGTCTGGCATATGGTCCCGTTCGAAAACTGGCTGGAGCCAATGCCTCGATTCAACGGGCGTTAGCCGCAGGGTATCGTGTCTTTGATATGCTCGATCGACAGAATGAATTCGAACAGGATCGTGGACATMTCGTGTTGCCACGSGTYGCGCATTCTTTGGAATTTCGGAACGTACACTTTTGTTATGAAGCCAGTGAGCAGYCGGCGCTRGTGAATATCAACTTAACGATTCAGGCYGGGGAAGTGGTCGCGCTKGTRGGCCGRAGTGGAAGTGGCAAAACYACGCTYGTGAGTCTTGTGGCACGGTTATTTCATCCYTCAGAGGGAATGATTRCTATYGATGGACAAGATATTCAACATGTGACGCTTGACTCATTGCGATCRCAAATTGCCATGGTCTCGCAGGATACGATTTTGTTCKATGAAACSATMCGRGCCAATATTGCGTACGGTCGAATGGACGCCAGTGATGCCGACGTGCTTGRGGCRGCCAAGGCTGCGYATGCRTGGGAGTTCATTGAWCAGTTGCCGRAGGGCCTGRATACATTGATCGGAGAAAATGGGGTYAAGCTGTCYGGAGGMCAACGGCAGCGATTGGCGATTGCGCGGGCGATTTTRCGGGAYCCGCCCTTGCTCATTCTYGATGAAGCCACCTCCTCACTCGATACCGAATCCGAGCGCATGGTYCAAGCYGCCTTAACGGCCTTAATGAACAATCGGACGACTCTCGTGATTGCCCATCGTCTCTCAACCGTTCAGCATGCGAATCGCATCGTGGTGTTGAATGAGGGGCRCATCTTGGAAGTTGGCACCCATTCGGAACTCCTTCGTCGAAATGGGGCATACAMGCGGTTGYATCAGACACAATTTCACGACATATCGGTGGAATCGATCATCAGTTAACCTCCAAGTCAGGGCTCATCGAGATGAAACGTTGGTTGATACACAGAATAGTGCCTTCCGTTGGTTACTGGCTTATCAGATTCTTGGGATGGACCA
>LXTH01000073.1 GCA_001643555.1 Nitrospirae bacterium SPGG5
CGGCCAACTGCCCATGGTGGTGTTCGGCAGCCTGGACCAAGACCACAATGTGTGGGCCTCGGTATTCATCGGCACGCCTGGCTTCATGCAAGCTGAGGATGACCGCACGGTCACCTTCGACCTCACCAGCATGATGCACAATCCTAACGACCCATTCTGGAAGAATATCCAAACGAATTCCCAAGTCGGAATGCTGGCCATTGAGCTGGCGTCGCGCAGACGCTTGCGGATCAACGGCACCATCACGCGAGTGTCAGATACCGTGTTGCAACTTCATGTGGAAGAGTCCTATCCCAATTGCCCGAAGTACATTCAGAAACGACACCTGGCCACGCCCCACACCGGATTTGACCTAGGCCCATTCTCTTCAGAGCAGGGGGAGGGTCTCGGTCCTATCCAACGCACCACAATCACCACGGCTGATACATTTTTTGTGGCCAGCGTGCATCCCGAACGTGGGGTGGATGCCTCGCACCGTGGCGGCAACCCCGGGTTTGTGAAAATCATTGACGACCGCACCCTTCGTATCCCCGATTATCTCGGCAACTCCATGTTCAACACCCTCGGCAACTTTACCGCGAATCCCCAAGCTGGATTAATTTTTCTCGACTTCGAATCCGGTCGAACCCTTCAACTGATTGGCCGACCGGAAATCCTCTACGACATGGAAGAGCTGCCTGATGAAACCGGAGGAACCAAACGCTATTGGCAACTTCACATTGATCGCTGGTTGGAAATGACCCGTGCCCCTCAATTGACCTGGGAGTTATTGGATGCTTCGCCCTATAACCCGTCACCGCCTGTCCAACATTGAGGAGTTCAGGGAATAGTTCAATCATTAACCCACACATATAAAGAGGCCGGACTATGATGATCACTGCACAACCTTCACTCACCCATTCAATCAATCAAGGCATGTACGAATTGGAAACGTCTTTCCAGGAATTCATTCCCGACAACCTGGTGCCACATCAAGCCCATGAAAAGAAGGCGAGTTCCAATGACGAAGCGAATGAACTCGAACTGGTGCAAGCGCTGTGCAATGGAAATGAGTCAGCGTTCAGTTCCCTGGTTGACCAGTATCATACTCGGCTGCTCCGACTCGCCCGGGCCTATGTCCCCTCTGAAGCGGTTGCGGAAGAGGTAGTGCAAGAAACATGGGTTGGTGTGCTGGAAGGGATTCACCGGTTTGAAGGCCGGTCATCTCTCAAGACTTGGCTTTTTCAAATTCTCACCAACCGGGCTAAGACCAGAGGGAAAAGAGAGAAACGATATGTGTCATTTTCGGAAACCACTCCTGGAAGTGACCAGGAAGATGATCTTGCTCTGGAGCCAGAACGGTTTCATACCTCAGGACACCTCACCGGTCACTGGGCGTTACCTCCCAACACCTGGGACGAACACACTCCCGAGCGTTTGCTGTTATCCAAAGAGGGTATGGCACAAATGGAACAAGCCATCCACACACTCCCGGCGAATCAGCGGCAGGTCATGATCCTCCGTGATATCGAAGGAATCGACTCAGAAGAAATTTGCAACCTTTTACATATCACTCAAACCAACCAGCGCGTGCTCTTGCATCGGGGCCGATCCAAAGTTCGGTGGGCTCTTAACGATTATATTCAGAATTTTTGAAATCAGGCTGTAACAAATAATCATCCTAACATACTAACCTTCAAGATATACAGATCTGTATACATTAACCACAACAACCTTAACCGCAGTCAAGGAGATTCACCATGAAAGTCGTAAAAACATTTTTACCAGCCGTTGCCCTGTTAGTCGCGGTCGTGGCCACCCCGGTGTTTGCACAAGACTACACCCACAACACACCAGGGATCAGTGGCTATGACCCGGTCGCCTACTTCACAGATGGCAAACCGACCAAGGGCAATGGGTACAACGTGGCAGATTACCAAGGCGTGTCCTATGCCTTTGCCACGGAAGAGAACAAGGAATTGTTCGAAGCCAATCCAAGTAAGTACGTCCCAGCCTACGGTGGGTGGTGCGCCTATGGCGTAGCAGTTGGCAAGAAGTTCGTGGCCGATCCACAGGTGTGGAAGATCGTCAATGGAAAACTCTATCTGAACTTGGATCGAGACATTCAAGGTAAATGGAATGAGGATATTCCTGGTTACATCAAAACAGCGAACTCGAATTGGAAAGAGATCTGGGATAAAGCCCCGTCTGATCTCTAATGGAAACGGGAAAAGCCCGTGGGTAAAAAGCCCACGGGCCTTTTTCTCACTCACAAAACTGACAACATAACAGTGAAACAGCCTCCGAGCCTTTGGAGCATGTGGTGGGAATCATGACAAAATCTAGCCCAAGTGATACTCGAAAATTAACAAGGAAGATTCCGGGGAACTTGGTTCTTGTTTTAAAGGAACACGGTCGCCTGCGCTTGCGCCAGAGGACAGGCGTCCAAGGCAAAGCGCAGCTGGCTCCCGCGTTCTATGTAGGAAGGCAGGAAGGCTCGACTCAAGTCGCAGGGTTTTCCCTTTACACCCTGATGCAAGAAATACCTGGTCATCCTCAATGGTCCACGGTATCGGGTAAGACATTAGAAGATGCTGGCTTTATACTCCCTCCCCGGGGAACCGGACGGGAGCATGACATGATAAGGAAGTGAAACCAATGAAATCCATGATGAATTTTACGAGAACAATGCTGATCATGCCAATCCATTGGCAGGTCTGGTTAGGCGCGCTCGTGACGGCCAACATAGTCATGCCGCTATTTTTCATTGATACGATGGAAGCGCAGATCGTCTTGGCGACGGCCATTGTTGGCCTGGTGATTATGTCAGTCATTTTCAGCGAAAGGGGGTTTGTCCGTCTGATGGGAATTGGTCATATCGGTTGGATTCCTCTGGTGTTCTTGCTGTGGTTGAGTTTGGACTTTGCCCCGGCAGGTAGCGCTTTTGGGTATTGGCTGATGGCCGTGATTGTCTTGGACAGTTTGTCAGTGCTCATCGATACCACGGACGTCTTTCG
>LXTH01000128.1 GCA_001643555.1 Nitrospirae bacterium SPGG5
CTGGCTCCGCATCCCCGATCCCGGAAACGCACCCCCTCACAACGATCGCTAATCTCGGACAGGCTCCTAGCCCTGAACCGCCTCAATGATCACGCCATCCCAATCGCCGGTTCCTTTTTTCATTTGAAGACATCGGGTTTTCTTGAGGCCAGAGGCTTTGAGCCATTCTTGAACCTCTTTAGCGTGATACGTATTTCCTGTGGGTGTGTAAAGCAGCATGGTAACGGCAAAGAGATTGGTTTCTTCGGCATCAAACCCTGGTGTGTCCATGAGAAAGGTGTCTTGGATTAAAATTCGTCCTCCAGGATTTAATGCGCGTTTTAATTTTCGAAATAAGGTTTTGTTTGCGGCTGGGGAGAAAATATGAAGCACGTTGGAAACCCACATCACATCAAATGTTCCGGGAACGGGATTTTTGAGTAAATCCCCTGTGTAATATGAGAGCCGTTTGCCGTGTCGGAGAGGTTTGGCAATGGTTTGTGCCACTTCAAGCGCTGGTTCTCGATCCCAGATGCCCACTTGCAGCTTTGGATTTTTCGCTAAAAACTCGAGAGCGTAGGTTCCGGGCCCACCACCCACATCCAGCAATGAATTGACTTTTTTCAGATTCAGTTGTGCAGCAACTTGCTTAGCGGATTGAAGAGACCGTTGATGCATGGCCCAGGTAAATGAACGCCGATAGTCCGAATCATCTGGTCCATCATTTTCAATAGGCTTTCCAGTGCGAACGGAATTGGTGAGACTTGCCCAATTGTCCCATTGATGGTGCAACAGATCGAGATACGCACCTTGATAGTGTGGGCTTTTCCGATTCAGTAGCGTCTGGCCGAGTTTACCAACACCAAAGGAGATCCCACGTTTCTTAAGTAAACCGGCTGTCTCTAAATTACGGACCAAAATCTCGACTCCCCGTTCATTGGCTTTCAACGTTTTTGCCAAGCCTTTGAGCGTCCACCAGCGAGAACCCATTCGAGTAAAAATATCCATATCCAACGCAGTAGCCAAAATACGCGGTAACCGAAACGCATAGACAGCGTTTCGAAAGTCATCAATAGTTTTGATGGGAAGATTTCTGTTCATTCAATTCATTCCTTTGTCGTTTTCAAAATAATGTAGGGTTCGGGCTTACAAATGAGATGGCATTCAATTTGTCATGTCGACCAAAGGGAGACATGACAAAATCAAATAGCAAACTCGCTATTGAATGTCTTGGGGAAAACTGTTGAAGGATGACCACTAACTCGCCGTAAACTGCTTTTGGTATTGATTGATCAATGCATCGAGTGCTGGAAGGTTATCTAAATCGACCTGCCTTTCAAAAAGTATGGCAACGTATTCATCGGTCATTTCAGTCCGTTCGGTGAACCCGTCTTGTTTAAGACGGCTACGATATTTGGACACGACTTGTTGAATATAAAACTTGGCCTGCTTGGCTAGCTCGTCACTGCCGAGATCTTCGGGGGTGCCATCGGACAAGAGACTTTCCATATCCTCAAGGGAGTATCCTGCCTGGCAGATAAGCATTCCTTGTGGCGTGACCTCCAGTTGCCAATCTTCATCGTCTAATTCCAAGGTGAGCGCCCCTCTCTCTTCATACTGCACAAACGTCGGATAGGTTTTTTTTAGATAAGCCTGGGCGTGATCCCACAGGTCTGATGTTTGAGGTGATTCACTCATCGCTTCATTCTCTCCTAAAAAGTTGACTTCACTTCTCGGCCTGTAATCGTTTCCGGATGGTGGCAAGGCGTTGGGTATTTTCTTCGAGTTTGGGCAAGCCATACTTTCGATCAACACGAACCACCCGGTGCAGAAACCGAGCTGCGGGTTCATCATGACCCAAGGCTTCATGGCATCCGGCTAGCACATACCAGGCTCCACCCATTCGAAGTTCATCCCGCAATCGTTGCGCAATAGCCACGCTCGTTTGAGCACAAGCAATGGCATCATCGTGACGATCCCACGCCAAGTACATTCTGGCCATCATTTTAAACACATCGGCCTGACCCGCATGATTGTCCACTCGCTTCATCAAGGTAATGGACTGCGAATAATAGTCCATGGCTGACTCAAACTGTCGCGTTTCCTTGGCCACTAAACCCAAATCAGAGAGCAAGACGGCCTTAGCCGCATCGTCCTTAAACAGGTCCATCATGTCCAAAGCCTCTAAATAGTAGGCACGACCACGTTCCCATTCCCCAGCATCGACATGGACGTTCCCTAAGTTGGTCAATGTCGAACTAATGCCGCGATCATCGCCTAGCAGTTTTTGGAGTTCCAAGACCTCGTGATAATAGGCATTTGCTTGCTCGCGTTTGCCGCTCACCGCACAAATATTCCCTAAGTTGCCCAAGGTGGCCACCAAAGCTCGTTGATCTCCGCTCATCCGATCCGCCTCAGTTATTTTCTCTCAGGTCCTAAGGCCTGTTCGACAATGGGTTTTGCGCCGGTCAAAATGGAAGCGCCATCCCCCACGAGCAAGGCATCAAAATTATATTTCAGCAGACGCTGTAATCCTTCGCGAGCCTTGTCAACATCGGCATATTTTTCAGCAGGCAGCATGCACACCGAACCTGCAGGTTTTCCAAGGAGGGCATCCCCTACAATCAGCACGCCCTTGCCTTGTTGGATAAACAAGGCCGATTCCCCTTTGGATTTTTGGTCTGACAACTGAATCGCCCAAATGCCACCGGGTAGCAGTTCTTGATCTCGATACACTTCATCCGGCGTGACACTCATTTCGGGGGCATCAATTTCAGGAACATAGAGACGACACTGAAATTCTTTTTGATAAGTAGCGGCTTCTCGCACATGGTCTCGATTGGTCAGAAGAATATAATCCAACTGCCCACTATGACGTATATGGGCGATCTCGGAAGACGTCATCAGTGGCGGATCCACCAGAATGCGATGCTCCCCGACATGAAGGAAATGCCCATTAAAATCAATTTGCTTTTCTTCAGAAAACCACGACCATTCCGAAATGCCTGGCAAGAGCGCCTTCATAGTGCCGAGATTTCCGCTTTCAGCATCGTGGTGACATTGGCCAAAATATTGTCTTCAGTTG
>LXTH01000083.1 GCA_001643555.1 Nitrospirae bacterium SPGG5
CTGTGGATGTGCTGGATTTGGCCAGATCTTCCGATCCTTTTCGTTGAATAGTCCCACTATTCGCCTCAAAGGATCGAAAAATCTGACTCAAACCAGCACATCCTCGTGACGATCGCTAATCTCGGACAGGCTCCTAGACCACCCCAGCAGCCCGAAGCTTGTACACTTCGACGCAACGATCACAGGCTCCATACATGGTATCCCAGCCTGGATGATTTTCACGAATAAAATCGAGGACGTACGTTTCGAGATTTTCATCTAAATCCTCAACCCAGGAATAGGTGGGAAAGCGACAAAGCGGGCAAGGAAAGCCCGGCATGAGTATGGGCTTTGTGGGTACATCAGGAACCTCGCTGTCGTCAACCTCAACAGCACGCTCGATGACTCGACCAGTATCTTGAGCCATTTCAACGAGTTCAGCATGGGTGAAGTAATCGGTTCCCCACAGTCCTTCGAACACGGATTCCACTTGAGTCGCAGGTATTTTTCGATACCACGACCGAAATTCTCGCAACCGATATTCACGAGTGAACATAGGTTCTTTGCCCGATTGCGCAATCCGACTATCAATGTGCAGACTCCACAAGACACGATATCGATTTAGAATGAGATGTTCTTCCCCTGGGTTCAATCCAACTTTCGTGTCAGGGTCATAGCCATACTTTGGGTCCAGCATATCGGAAATGTGGGTGAGTTCATGGCGAAGATATCGGTTAATGGCTGGATCATAGAACCGACGGGGAACCAATTTAATACCCACCCCTCTGAGCCCTTTTTCCTCAAACTTCCGCGCAAGCTTCGCTTCAACGGCACCCCATTTCCGAAGGATGTCCACCCCTTCCTGGTCCTCTTTGAGCACGCCACGCACCAAGACAATCCCAATTTTCTCTTCCAAATCTGGAAATTCTTTAAACCCATCACGGAGAATATCGGCAAACCCCCATTTGGCAAACAAAATTTGATACAACGTTTTAAATTCCGGTTCGCGATCATCAAGACCAAACTTCTCATAAATGGGGTCAGCCACCTCATGGAACTCATTGAAATAGGTCGGGTCCCCTTCCCGTTCGGTTTTTTCAGCGAACGAGTCAATGACTTCTTGAAGAAGGGCTGGTTGAAAGCGTGTTTCCATAAATCAACTCCTTAGTACTCGACAACGAACGAAAAATTTGGCCCATCCACTTAGGACCTGAGAGAAAATAACTTGGGCATATCGCGCCAAGATTTGGGTGGGATTTGGACGGAACGATTGAGAAACAYCCGAGGCATAGCACAGCTATGTTGAGGGTGTKTCGATTGAGGCCCGTTCAAAGATGGCCCGAAGATTGGATGCGAGATGTCCAAGTTATTTTCTCTCAGGTCCTTACCTCTACTCCCTCCCATCTCACCCATCCTCTGACGGGGAAGACGGTTCGGAATTTGAATGGCTCCGAAAAAACCACCAGAGCGATCGGCTCAATTGGACCACAACATACACGGAAAATGAAATGAGAAGGGCATCCATCCAAAGAGATTCCATGGGCCATGAATCAGGGGAATGAAGCATAAGGCCCAGGACAATATGAGCTCCCAAACCCAKGGAAAGAGAAAAAATTATCYATTCACGGAGRACCTTGGACTTTTGTCGATCATATTCGATCATGATAGGACATGATTCCAGCAGARTTCGGRTAAAAWTGGCAMGGTAAAACCAGCAGGTAGGCTGAAGCCCCTACTTTTCTCACACGGGGCTTTTGGCGGATTCAATTTCCGTTGCGGTAATAAGACTCGTGAGATAGTCCGTGACAAAAATAAGAGCCTCTTCTCTACCATCGGCTCTTCTACCCTTTTCCCGACGTTGAACAGACAATTCATGTTCTAGGTCAGACTTCACATCACCTAGAAGTTTTTGAAGGGAAGCAGTTGTAAGGTTGACATCGACATCTTCAAATTCTTGACACCGATCCAACACCCAATTTAATCCTTCTACTCGTCCCAAATATCGATCTTGTTCAGCGGAGTCAATTCTGGCCATTGTGGTTGCAAAGGCTTGGGCTTCATAATTCAGATTGTAGAAACTCGAAACAGCTCTATGTAATGTCGAATTCATTTTTCCTCCTAAAAAACCTTATATTTTCATCCATTATACAGTTTTGTTGGTGAATCTGCTACTTTTATTAAGTGCAATACTACTACCATACCCATTTCCTATACTTTATTCGGTTTCCCATTCTTATAGCATAACCAGTTTTTTTTCACTTTTTTTTGAAAACCAATTTGAAGGAAAAAGGATAAAGGAATTTACAATTTTATTAGGTAAAAAGGAGGGGATGAAATTCTGCCATAAACCCATAATACAGGGGAGCGAAATCTTTAAGACTATGCGGGCTAATGTCTTTTAACTTTCTAAAAAATAGAACCTGATGCCTGGGATCCATTTGTTCCAAAATTTGTGAAAGTTGGGGCATAGAAAAGCTTTTCAAAGGGACACTTAAAATATAATAAATAAGGCGTTCCACAAACTGTTGAGTAATATATTCAGTGGCAAGAAAGTCTTCAGGCACTTTTCCCGACTCCAAAAGTTCCCAAAAGGGAATGGGTTGGGCCGATAAAGGAATGGGATCAGGCATTGCACTAGTCATAATTCTCTTATATTCCGTTTGTTTTTCAAAAATTTGTTGAAATCGGATTCCCCTTCAATTTGATAAGGCCTTTCAATTAAATCCTTTCTCGGACTGAAAATGGAATTACTGAAAATTTAATTCCATCTTATTTGAATTTCTCTAGGAGCCTGTCCGAGATWAGCGATCGTSRCRAGATTGTGCCGGTTTGAGTCAGATTATTCGATCGTTTGAGGCGAATGACGAACGGTGAAAAGTGAAAAGGTAGAAGTGAAAAGCGAGGAGAACAGAGTGAGCAAGAAGAAGAGACTGGCCGTTCCTTCTTCTTCTTTTGCTTCTTACTTCTCACTTTTTACTTCTCACTTCTTTGGTAGATCAGTCTTGTTTTTGACTGGCTCCATACGTAGTCTATGCTTAATTGTGCCTTATTTCAAATGGTGAAATGGTATGCTCTGTCTTTGATGAAGAATGTAGAAGCATACAACAAGGAGTGATTCATGTCCTCATTGATACGAAAAACGTTTCCCGTTCCTCCGCTTTCCTGTAATTGCTCAATTTTCGGAGATGCTGAGACGAAACAGGCGGTGGTCGTTGACCCTGGAGGAAATCCGGAACGCATTCTTGAAGAAATTGAGTCTCTAGGTCTCACGGTCTGTGCCATTTTGCATACTCATGCCCATCTCGACCACTTTTTAACCTCAGGGCATATTAAAAAAGCGACTGGTGCGCCATTATGCCTTCATCCACAGGATCAGGATCTTTGGAACATGCTGGAGATTCAATGCCAAATGTTCGGCGTTCCCTATGCGCCTGTTCCTCCACCGGATCAATGGCTTTCTGATGACGAAGCACTAACCGTCGGCCCGTATTCTGGAATAGTGATCCATACGCCCGGTCACACGCCAGGGTCGGCCTGTTTTTATTTTGAAGATCAAGGCCTTCTGTTTTCGGGGGATACGCTTTTTCGAGGAGGAATTGGTCGAACGGACTTATGGGGTGGAGATGGTCGAGCTATTACTCGATCCATTCGGGAACGGTTGTATTCTTTGAAGGAAGACACGTTGGTCATTCCGGGTCATGGCGGTGAATCGTCTATTGGTTGGGAACGGGAACATAATATGTTTGTGTCCCCGTAATTATTCAGGTGGATAGACTGAAGGCCAAAGGCTTTTAGGGGCCGATCGTGCGTGATCATCTCACACCTCGGGTATTAGAAGTGATCGCCTTCAGTCTTCAACCTAAACACCTGAATA
>LXTH01000190.1 GCA_001643555.1 Nitrospirae bacterium SPGG5
CTGCTGTTTCTAGGATCATAGTCCAATCCTTTCAATCTGGGTGATTTCTTCCGAGGTGAGGTCGAAGTTCTCACATTGCAAGTCTTCTTTCATGTGTTGAGCGTTGGTTGTACCGGTTAAGGGGAGCATGCCGATTTGTTGGGCAAACCGAAAGATGACCTGCATCTGCCCTGAACCCACACGATGCGCGATCCTCCCAATTTCAGGGTCCCTCAATACATCTTGGTTGGCGGTTAAGAGCGAAAACCCTTGATAGATGATGTCGTGCGCGGTGCAGAGTTCTCGCACTTCATGATCCCACCCATGACTGGCATAACAGCGGTTCTGGACGACCATGGGCTTTACCCTGGCTTCCTCACAAAGCTGGCGGAGTTGGCTTGCCGTGACATTGCTGATGCCAATCATTTTGGTCTGGCCTGACTGATAGATTCCTTCAAAGGCTGTCCAGACTTCCCGGTCTTCCTTTCCTAAACCATGTCGCGAATATGGCCCGTGCAAGACGTAGGAGTCTAGGTAATCGGTATGCAGATGTTGCAGCGAGTTTTCAAACGATTGTTCGACTTGTTTGGAAATTGGGGCAATCGGATCGTAAGGTGTGCGATGGTCTTGCCCGGAAACCGACGTGAATTTGGTTTGGAGAAATAAGGATTCTCGCGTGGTGCCTTGGCTGGCAAGGGTGAGTAAGGCCTCTCCCACGAGGGCCTCATTGTAATGGATGAGTTGATTGGCTGTGTCGATAGCGGTAAACCCGGAAGAGACAGCCAATTGAACGAGATCGTATGTCGCCTCTTTCTTCCAGGCGGTGCCATACATGAAGGCCGGGATGTGAATGCCATTATAGGCTGTGAGGGTGTTCATGATTGATCGCTCAGAAAGATTTGGTCTTCCCGGTGTTTCCTGCTTGACACGAGGGCTTTAATCAACATATGGGGTGAGATTTGCAGGATGTTCAAAAAGGCTGTCCAGCAAGGCCGCAGGGACTTTGGCGCGCGGGGCGTACAAGTAGTACGTGAGCACGACAAAGGCCCGAGAACGCCGCTGGCAGCCTTTTTGAACATCCTGCTAGGAAAGAAACTTCATAAACCCCTGCTTATTCTGAACCGGAGTCAATGTCGGTCTTCCTAAATCTTTTCTTGCCCCTTTGTTGATACGAATTTCCAGTAAGCTTGGTCCTTGAGATTTTCGAATCCTCACGAGTTCGTGTTTGATCCCTTCAGCGGTCTGAACCTGGGCTGTTGTTTTATAGCCTACCGCTTGAGCCATGGTCAAAAAGTCTACTTGAAACCCAACGGTCGGTTGTCCGCCCACGGAATCGTGGGCCCCGTTGTTGAGGAGGATATGTGTAAAATTCTGTGGTTTGAGAGACCCATTGATGGCCAGGGCACCCAAATGCATGAGTACCGCCCCATCGCCATCCACACACAATACCTTTCGGTCGGGTTTTTGAAGAGCAATGCCCAAGGCGATGTGTGACGCATGTCCCATTCCACCCACCGTTAAGAAATCTCGTTGATGCCCTTGATTCTTGTGCGCTCGATATTCAAAGACTTCGCGAGAGGGCATGCCGGTCGTGGAGACAACGATATCCTCATCTCCGAGCTCATCAAGGATATGGTGAATGGCTGCTTCCCTTGTTAATTCAAAAGACGGGGCGGGCGGTTGCTGGAGCTGAAACGGACTAAAGGTGCCTTTTCGAATGATCAGGGCATAGGGGCCATGAGTCTCACGAGCGGTGTGAAGTGCCTGTTTAATGGTTGCCTCGGCCTGATCCATCTCCGGGGTGACGATGGAATAGGGTATTTCCATCGAGTCCAGCATGGACAGCATGACCCGCCCTTGCTTTTTATGTTGGGGTTCATCATGCACTTCCGGTTCACCTCGCCATCCGATGACGAACAGTATGGGAATGGCATACACGTCCGGATCGGCCAGTGAGAGAAGGGGATTAATGATGTTCCCCAACCCAGAGTTTTGGAAATAGACGAGAGGAATGTTCCCTGTGGCGAGATGGTAGCCGACGGCCAGGGCAACGGCCCCGCCTTCATTGGCACTGATAATATGTTGGTTCTCTGGAGCCTTTTGCGTCACGCAGGCACAAAAATCTTTCAGCAGTGAATCCGGGACTCCTGTGAAAAACGACACCTCATGCTGCTGAAGGCATGCAAAAAACTGTTCGGGGTCAAGCATAATGGATTTCTGTTTGGAAGGATGAATCAGTTGCGGGAATCCCTATGGAACTCACGGGGCCCTTCAGACATTAAAACTCTCCGGCATGGACGATATCGTCGAGGCTATTAATATCCAGCCAATGGCCAACAGTGTACAGGACCCGGATGGAAAATTTCCGTCGCAGCAACTCTTGAAACAACTGAGACATACCGGCTTTCCGGTTGGCAGGATCGGCCAGCATGTGTTCTAAAATTTCTTGTAATTGTTCACATGCTTTGGAGGAAACTTTGAGGAATCCCATCCAGACGCCGTGGATGGAGGCTTCCGGCACATCTTGGCCTAATTGTTGTAAATACACTTTTGAATGGAATGTTTTCCGTGAATTGGGAAGGGTGCATTCCGCGAATCCTCCGAGACGAGTATAACTGGTCTTCCCTTCCCATGAGCTATCCACGAACATGACCAGATCTTCTTGTTCCTGGAAAAGCGTTTGTGGAATGTATTGATTGAACAAGACATCGCCATAAGAAATAATCGTGTCTTGAAATGTCCCGTTTTTTGCGCGAAGCGCTTTGAGCAGCGAATCCAATTCTCCTGTATCGGCGAACCTATCATTATCCACATAGGTGAGATTCGGCAGCGTCACGGCTTCTTTTTTGTAACCACGAACGACCGTAATATTTTTGATCCCCACGGCATTGTAAGCATCCACAATGTGGGACAGGAGAGGCGTGCCTTGGATATGCACCATGGTTTTGGGTTTGTCTTCCGTGAGTTCACCCAGCTCATCCCCTCGGGAAGCGGCCAGGATAATGGCGGCCATGTTTTCGGAGTTCTGCGGGAGATACCGTTTTTCCGCCTCTTGAAGTTCTGCCGCACCTTGAAGACGAAAGATTTCAGATACCGGTGCGATTCGGTCTTCGATGGACAGCAGGTGCTCCTGTTCTTTCAACGTCTTGGCGGTTTTTTGCATCGTCGTGACAGCCGTGCGAAGAAGGTGGTTGGCCCAAATGACCATGGCGAACTCGGACTGCCGAAAGACGTCGGTCGGCGTGGAATAATATTTCGTCGGAACGATGACGACCGGGCAGCGATCACCCCATTCGCGTTTGAATGACAGGATTTCATCAGGAACGGCCAGGGCACTATGAATTAAAATGCCATCGGCGCCTGCTTGATGATACGCTTCGGCGCGTCGTAAGGCCTCGGCCAACCCCCACCCGCAAATAAAGGCTTCGACCCGGGCGATGATGCAAAAATCGTCATCGGTTTGCGCATCTTTGCCGGCTTTGATTTTGCCGGAAAATTCATCGATGTCCGCCATGGGTTGGGCATCGCCCTTCAAGAAACTATTCGTTTTGGGGAAGAGTTTGTCTTCGATGCAGACGGCGGCGATCTGGCGCTGTTCGAGTTTGCGAATGAGTCGTTGCATGTTATTGAAATTGCCATAACCAGTATCGCCGTCGAGCAGGATGGGAATATGTGTGGCATCAGACATGAACTCGAGGTTGTCCAGAATTTGCGTCCAGCTCGCTTCATTATTGTCTCGAACCCCGAACTGAGCGGAAATGGTCAAGCCACTGCCCCAAATCCCCTTGAACCCAGCTTCCTCCACAATTTTGGCACTGAGCCCATTATGGGCTTCACAAATGAATTCCAACTCCTGTGATTGGAGGAGTTGC
>LXTH01000239.1 GCA_001643555.1 Nitrospirae bacterium SPGG5
TCGCCCGCCTGCGCAAGTTCGGCAGGGTTCAGCGACGGTCCATCGCAAGCCTCCGGGGAAAATGCGATGGTCTTGCCTTCACCCGTCCGGAAACGCTCCCTGCGCGGCAGTCATTTTGTGACCCACATATAGCGAATATACTATTTCCTGCATTCAACGCGTATCGCATTTTACCCGTATAGTGTTGCCCGTAGTGTTGCCCGCATTCGGCACATCTTCCATCCACATAATCGGGAGAATACGAACATGGCCAAACGGATTTCGGCGCTCGACGCCACGGTGCGCGCGCTCGGCGCGGAGATGGGAGAATGGAACGACATGGCCTTGGCGTTTGGTTATCCTTCCGGCCCGCACCTCGAGCACGACGCGATTCGCGAGGCCGTCGGCATGTGGGATACCTCGGCATTGACGAAGATCCATGTCCGCGGGCCGGATGCACTGGCCGCCGTCGACTATCTCGTCACCCGCGATATGTCCAAGTTATTTTCTCTCAGGTCCTGAGCGGCCATTTCGGGGTCTCTGTTCACTAATGGTACATAATTTCTGTTTTTCGAACTTTCAGATCACAAGTGGTTTGGTCTGCTGGCTCCTTCCTTGTGTAGTTGCCTTCCAAGCCGTGAACCGACAGGCTGTTGAATGGATGGACTGAAAAGGCTCGGGCCCCAGGATGAGGGGCCTGACGCCATACGTGTTGACATGTTTCGCTGGGTCACCGCATTTCTCTGTGTTGTTGTCGGTGGTTGGGGTGTGGCTGCCGAGATGGTCTTTGGGCAAACGTTAGGATTGAAGATCCAGTCCATTGGTATTGAGGGGAATCAACGAATCGAAGATTCCGCCATTCTTGGCAGGTTGACCGTGCAACCAGGGGATCACATTACGACGATCATTGCTCGTCAGCAAATACAGCGCATTTACGATATGGGGTTTTTTGATGACGTGCAAGTACGGACAGAGTCTATTGCCAATGGTGTCCTGGTGATTTTTCTTGTGAAGGAAAAACCGTTTACCGTCGACATTGTGTTTGATGGCAATGAAGAACTGTCTGACGATAAGTTGAAGGAAGTGGTGACATTGCAAAGTCAGGTGTTTTTGGATAAGAAGGAAGTAAAAGCCAGTGCTGAGAAAATTCGTGAAGAGTATCAAATAGAAGGGTATCATCATGCCAAAGTGATTCCCATTGTGCAGGCGCTTGATGATACCCGGAACCGGATTACCTTTTTTATTCAGGAAGGCACACGCGCCAGGATTCACACCATTGTTTTCGCAGGCATGACCGTGGTGAGCAAGAGTGATTTATTAGGGGTCATGGCGAATCGGGAATGGGTGCCGGTGATCTCGTTGTTACGGATGCGGGCATTCTTCGTCGGGAAGAATTGGCCAACGACGTGGAACGGATCAAAGAGTTCTATTCGAACAAAGGGTACTTGGATGTCCAGGTTGGCATTCCCCGCATTGATCTGAGTGAGGACAAAGAGTCGTTTATTGTCACATTTCGGATCATCAAGGGCCAACCGTATACTATTGGTTCCGTGACGTTCACGGGCAATACGATCTTCGAGACGGAAGAGTTAGAACTCGGATCCTTCCTCCGTTCGACTGATGTGTTTCAACGATCATTGATCCGTAAGGAAGTGACACGGATAACGGATAAATACGGGGTAAAGGGGTATTCTTTTGCGGAGGTGACCCCCTCATTGGTTTCGAATCCTCAAACCTTGACGACGCAGATTACTTTTACCATTACGGAAGGTCATCTGATTCGTGTTCGCGAGATTCACATATCCGGAAATGATAAAACCCGAGACAATGTCATTCGTCGTGAGATCCGAGTTGATGAACAGGAGGCCATTAATTCGGTCGCGATCAAGCGGAGTTTTCAGCGGCTCAATAATCTAAATTTTTTTGAAACCGTGGAAATTCTTCCCACCCAGGTTGAAGAGGATAAAGTCGATCTGGAAGTGAAGGTGAAGGAAAAACCAACAGGATCGTTTAGTATCGGTGGTGGGTTTAGTACGTTGGACCAATTTACCGCGATTGCCAATATTTCTGAAGGCAATTTGTTCGGAAAGGGATATTTAGCGCGGGTCCGTGGACAGCTCGGCATTCGGCGGACGTTGGGGGTCCTCACCTTTCGGAATCCCGCTTTATATGACGGTCCCACCTCATTTCAAGTCGACGGCTTCAGTACCGATACTGATTTTCTTACGTATGAGGAAGAGCGGATTGGGGGGACCATCCAATTTGGCCAAGCCTTTTCGGAATTTATTGCGGGCAGCTTTACGCTGGTGGCCGAAGCCATTACAATTAAAAACCCGTCGTCTGATGCTCCGACTTTTATCATCAGTCAGGTAGGCGACCAATCGACGACTGGGTTTCGCGCCAGCTTGTTTCGTGATACAAGGGATAACTTTCAAAGCCCACGGAGTGGGTCACGTACTGGAATTCGATTGGGTTTTGGGTCCGAGGCCTTTGGTGGGTCGAATAATTTCTTCCGCATGAGTCTTGATGGGCTCAAATATGTGCCGTTCCCAATTTGGGACATGCGGATGTCCCTTCGTGGTCGGTTTGGGATTGTCGAAGGCTACGGAGGGGATCCCGTTCCTTTGACCGAACTCTATTTTGTCGGTGGCATCAACACTGTTCGTGGTTTTAAATTCGGTCGTGCGGGTCCTGTCACCTCCAGTGGTACCTTAGAGGGTGGGAATAAGCAGGTCATTCTCAATGTGGATGTGATTTTCCCTATAATAGAGGGTGCGAAACTCGACGGCGTGGTCTTTTTTGATTATGGAAAAGGGTTTGCTGAAGTGGAGGACCTTTCGTTGGATCTCAGGCCCGCGACCGGTCTTGAAGTTCGGTGGGTTTCTCCATTCGGCCCCCTGCGAGCGGCGTGGGGAATTAATTTAGATGCCAAACCAGATGAACAGAAAACCGTGTTCGAATTTTCCGTTGGAAATGTCTTTTAGAGGATACAGCTATGCAGGGTTTTAGTTGGATTTCACAGGATCCGAGAACACTTGTCCACCTCGGTGCCGGGTGGTTAGTATCGGGGCTTCTGTTGCTTGGCAGCGGTTGCATGTCGTCTTCCCCCGTCACTGAAAAAAAATCTGTCTCACCGATCGCCATTGGTGTGGTGGATACGCAGTGGTTGCTCAAAGAGTCCAAATTGGGGCAGCGTGTGACGGAGACGCTCAATGTGTTCATGAAAGATCGTCAAACATTAATTGAGCTGGAGCAGAAAGAACTCCGAAACCTGGAAAGCCAATTGTTGCAGCAAGGGAGTGTCTTAAGCCAGTCGGCTCGTCAACAACGCGAAGAACAATTTCGGCGACGGATGGGGGAGTATCAGCAAAAAGTGGCGAATATGAACCAGGAAGTTCAGGCCAAACAGGGGCAATTGTTTTTGGAATTTCGAGAAAGCCTTGATGCGATTATTGAAAATTTTGCCCAGCGCCGTGGCCTGGCCCTTGTGATGGAAAAAGGCGCGAATACTCCGACTCGCTATTATCAGCCCAGTTTAGATATTTCCAAGGAAGTGCTCGCTGAATTGAATCAACGTCACCCCTAAGGACCTGAGAGAAACTAACTTGGACCATATCGCGCCATGATTTGGGTCGGATTTGGACGGAACGATTGAGAAAAACCCGAGGCATCGCACAGCGATGTTGAGGGTGCTTCGATTGAGGCCCGTTCAATGATGGCCCGAAGATTGGATGCGAGATTGACCAAGTTATTTCCTCTCAGGTCCTAACGGGCAGGGTTCTTTGGGGATGTGACGCGTGAGACGTGAAGCGGAAGAGTTTGGTGGAGGAGGCTTTTTTATGAGTGAGATCCCGATCGAGAACATTGAT
>LXTH01000220.1 GCA_001643555.1 Nitrospirae bacterium SPGG5
GACCACTGGGACACTTTGCACAGCTCCAACCGCCAAGGATGCTGCTTGGGGTGGCATCAACACCACACTGAAATTTTCCACACCGTACAAACCAAGATTGGAAATGGAAAAGGTCGCCCCGGAGTATTCTTCTACAGTCAGCTGTTTGTTTTTGGCACGCTTAACGAGGTTCTCCAATTCCTCAGCCAATTTCCAAATAGATTTCTTTGCACAATTTCTGACCACGGGAGTGATTAAACCCTCTTCCAGTCCCACGACTATACCAATGTCGATGGTCTGGTGCTGGAGCAAGGACTCACCAGCAAATGACACATTGATCTCCGGATGACGCAAGAGGGACTCCGCGACAGCCTTGAGAATAAGAGCCGTAAGACTCACTGGTTTATCTCGCGTTTTTGTCATCTGCTTTCGAAGTTTTTCCGCATCGGCCATTCCAATGTCGACAGTGAGATAAAAGTGCGGAACGGGGCTTTTACTTTCAGTCGTAATCCGTGCGATGGCCTTCCGCATCTGACTCAGGGGTTTCTCAATGGACTCCACCCTGGAAACTCCCAAATGTTTCATCGCTTCGCGTACATCACGTTCCAGAATCCGCCCACTGGGCCCGGATCTTTTCACCTGTGACAAATTTATTCCACTTTTTTCCGCCAAGGACTTGGCACGGGGAGACACTTTTCGTGCCGTGTTGGGAGAGGCGTCTTCAGCGGTGGAACTGGACTGCGACATACTTGCTGACGGTTCTGGCATGGAGGAAGGTGGCTCTACATTTGGAGAAKGCTTAGCAGTAATAATTTCAGCCTCAAGACCTTCYTTGATGGYTGATTCAATATCATCATCGAGTTCCCCAATCACGGCAATTAAGGAACCGGAKGCTGYAGTATCACCYTCGTTCACCAGTAAACGTCGCARKATTCCCGACCCGAACGCTTCCAGGTCCATGACCGMTTTATCGGTTTCAATTTCTGCTAACACGTCCCCTSCCACGACGGAGTCCCCCTCATGCTTTTTCCATGCCACTAATACACCCTCTTCCATGCTGTCAGTAAGTTTAGGCATTACTACACGAGTGATCATGAATGAGCCCCTTCTAAAAAATTTCTTCCCTCATACACGAACCCGAACCCCTCATCCCCTTGGAACTGAGAGAATCTGCTTCACGGCATCGATAATTCTGGACCGGTCGGGAATAGCCAAGTCTTCAAGTGGACGGGCATACGGCATAGGCACGTCCTCGCCGGTTACCCGTATGATGGGACCATCCAGGGAATCGAACGCCGTCGTGTACACACTCTCCGCAACCTGGGCACCCAACCCCGCAAACCYCCACCCTTCTTCTACAATGACCAAGTGACCGGTTTTTTGCACAGATTGGCTCAGGGTTTCAACATCCAGAGGCTTGAGCGTTCTGAGATCGACAACCTCGGCGTCTATCCCATCCTCTGCCAAGTCGTCCGCGGCCTCCAAGGCGAGGAGTAACATTTTTGAATACGCAGCAATGGTGACATCGCTGCCATCACGTTTCACTTCGGCTTTGCCAATGGGGAGAGTGTAGTCCCCATCTTGGATTTCACCCTTCGTCGCATAGAGAAGCTGCGCCTCAATGAAAATAACCGGGTTATCGTCTCGAATGGCCGCTTTCAGCAACCCTTTGGCATCTTGCGGTGTGGCTGGTGCGATCACTTTGAGTCCCGGGACATGACAAAACCAGGCTTCCAGACTCTGTGAGTGCTGAGCCCCGAGCTGGTGGGCCGCACTTCCGGGACCACGAATTACCATAGGAACTGAAAGTTGTCCTCCGGACATATATCGAATTTTTGCCGCGTTGTTGACGATCTGATCCAAAGCCAAAATTCCAAAATTAAATGTCATTAACTCCACGATTGGTCGTAGTCCCACCGTCGCGGCGCCAACGGCCAACCCCGTAAAGCCAGCTTCGGTAATGGGCGTATCCAACACCCGACCCGTCCCGAATTCCTCGATAAAGCCCTTACTGACCTTGAAGGCGCCCTGATAGTAGCCCACCTCTTCGCCAATCAAGAACACACGCTCATCCCTTCGCATTTCTTCCGCCATTGCTTGGTTCAGTGCTTCTCGATAGGAGACGAGCATGGATCAAAATCTCAAAAACGTTTGGAGAGTTTTCTACGTTTCATCAGGGATCAGGGTTTTCAGCATAGACATGGTCATGGAGTAATGAAGCAGCGGGGAACGGACTCTCATCGGCAAATTTGACCGATGCCATCACGACCGATTCAACGTCTTTTCCCACTTGTTTGATATCGCTTTCGTTCCCTAATCCCTGACTCAAGATCTGCTCTTTCAACAGGGGCAAAGGATCTTGTTTCCGAGCTTCATCAACTTCCTCTCGAGTTCGGTAATGACCGTGAGCGGGATCGGACATCGAATGGCCCATGAACCGGTAKGTCAAKGCCTCAATGAAAAAGGGYTGCGCTTTTTCKCGKACCATTCCCACCACTCGCTGAGCCAAAGACCGKACCGCCAACACATCCATCCCATTGACTTGTTCCGCTTCAATACCATGGGCCTTKGCCCGTTCCACGACATCCTTGTATAGCACCATTTCTCGTTCAAGGGGAGTTCCCATTCCATACCGATTATTTTCACARACAAAGATGACWGGYAAATTCCATAAGGCAGCGAGATTGAAGGCTTCGTGCGCCTGCCCASTGGGAAKGGCMCCATCACCAAAAAAACACATGACCACTTGATGMCCCTTTTGRTAACGCACGGCAAACGCCAGGCCTATGGCAAGTGGAAGATGCCCGCCCACAATRGCATASCCCCCCATGAAGTTCCTTGCCACATCGAWRAGATGCATGGACCCCCCCTTSCCTTKACAAAGGCCTGTGGCTTTACCAAAGAGTTCTGCCATGACAGCGTTAGGATCTGAACCCTTTGCCAGGCAATGCCCATGATCGCGATAAGCAGAAATGACATAGTCCTCAGGTCGAAGCGCGGCAATACACCCTACCGCCACAGCTTCCTGACCAATGTACAGATGTAAAAATCCGGCTATCTTGGCCAGGGCATACATTTCGGCAGACTTTTCTTCAAACCGGCGGATCAAGAGCATGTCCCGATAGAGAGTCAAGAGGTCTTCGCGAGTCAAGCCATTCATCTGGTGTCACCTGGGATTGCGCCCACGGCAAATCTCATCAATACTGGGAATGTTGAAAAAAGCCGCCAGCGGCGTTCTCGCCATTTTGCCGTGCTCACGTACTATGAGTACGCTCCGCGCGTCAAAATGGCTGCGGCCTTGCTGGACGGACTTTTTTGAACATTCCCTCTATTGATCTTCCGGTGTAAAGCCGCAGCTCCCGCAATTCGACGTCCGTTCAGCTTGACCTCGCTCTAAGCTGATCACTCCTTTTGACAATGGCCTCGAAGATTTCTCCGGGCTGGATGTTCTCGTCGCTGAGCATCACCCGGTTGTACAGGTCCTCCGGTAAGACTCGCAGTACCGTCATCAAGCCCTTGACTCCGGCCTCCCATCCTGCACGCATGCCTCGGGTTTCCCGGCGGTTGGTGATTTTTCCCACTGTACTGGGAACGCGGCTCATTTTCATACCTTCCATCTTCATGCCCGGCATGAGCATTTTTTGTGGATAACCCGGTACCTGGAAACCCGGTTCTTCCAGAGCGGATTGGGAAGGCGGACGGTTGGGCAATGAGTCTGCATATTGCGAAAAATCGAATCCCCCTCGAATGCGTGGCCCAACTTGCGGCACCATGTGGTTCATCATGTGATGCACCATATGACAATGAAAGATCCAGTCGCCGGGATTGAAGGCCACGAATTCAAAATCTTG
>LXTH01000005.1 GCA_001643555.1 Nitrospirae bacterium SPGG5
TTGACGAGCGGTGGCCCAGCCAAATAAATGGTCCCCGTGCCTTTGACGATAATGTTCTCATCGCACATGGCCGGCACATAGGCCCCGCCTGCAGTACACATCCCCATCACCACGGCGAGCTGAGGGATCCCCATGGCCGACATGCGGGCTTGGTTAAAAAAGATTCGGCCAAAATCGTTTTTGTCCGCGAACACTTCGGCTTGTTTGGGAAGGAACACGCCACCGGAATCTACCAGGTAAATAGCCGGCAATCGATTCTGCAAAGATATTTCTTGGGCGCGGAGATGTTTCTTGATGGTTAATGGAAAATACGTTCCGCCTTTCACAGTGGCATCGTTGGCTACGATCACGCAGGGCCGGCCCGAGACCATCCCAATGCCGGTGATGAGCCCAGCAGATGGAACGTGGTTGTCGTACATATCCCACGCGGCCAATGGGCTTAATTCCATCCAAAAGGAACCCGGATCAAGCAGCGCCGCAATCCGTTCGTGAGCCAAGAGTTTGCCTCGCTTGCGATGAAGCGCAACAGCATCTGAAGRKCCACCGCTGTGAACATGTTTTAAMCKGTCCCGCAACTCRGACAGAAGTTGSTCGTTATGCACGTGATTYCCTTTGTAGGGRTCRGCKGTAGAATCAATRGAAGAGTGAAGTGCTTTCATGATGCRACTTTCTCACATTGGTTWGGTGMCCYAGGTATTTCCGGKGYTTGAGTCCCGTAATCATTCAGGCCGCGTTGGATAATTCCGCGAGAGAGRAAAGAATAATGYYCGTGCAKGGCTTCTCTCCCCACSGCRGTGCTGTTGTGGTCGTCGTTGTAAATCAGTTCGYGGATCGTSTGRTCAATTCGTATTCTSCCAGTRCGATAGACTTCTTCAGCGAGATCCCACACACGGCTATCGCCATGAATCCGATGTTGRGATTCAGCRAATAAGGCWGYCGCGGCGATGGTCAACATGTCTTCTCCCACYATTTCAATCCTATTTTGKCGGCCTTGATCCTCTTGAAGATTCTCCCGATGAATGGCCATGGCGTATAAGATCGTCCGCGCCAGACGACGGCTCGCCCCTTCGAGAAATCGAAATTTCTTGTAGACCTTTGGGTGTTCGATCTCAGGCCGTTGGGGAAGAAGGTTTGGTTTCCACTGCCCCAAATACCATGGGATGTAATAGTGGATCAGTTTCAGAAGTTCGCTTATTCGGCTTGCCTGTGATTGGGAGGGCTCCAAATAGGCTTTCCCTCGTTCGAGATGAGGATTGAGCCCTTCACGAGCCACGAATGGACGTAAGATATCGGTTGCGCCTTCGCCAATCCGGTACATTTCAGCGTCGCGCACGAGTTGTTCCATGAGAAACGCAGGTTCGCCACGAAAGCGCTTGGAGTCCGCGGTCTCGTAGCCCATTCCTCCAAAGATGGTCTGGGCATCTTTGAGGAATTGAATGGTGTGTTCCGAGCAGAAAATTTTCGCAATGGCGGCTTCGATTCTAATGTCGTAGCTTTTCTGATCGGCCATGCGCCACACGAGTGAGGACAACGCTTCCATGGCGAAGAGATCAACCGCCATTCGTCCGGCACGCATGACCTGCGTGTGCCGTGCAGAGAGGGGTTTGTGAAAGGTCATGCGGGTATTGGCTCGATCCAAAGTGGGCTGCCATGCTTGCTTTGCCATCCCCAGGCAAATGGCGGGAATACTAATAGCCCGGCCGACGTTGAGGATCGTCAGAGCGTATTTCAGGCCTTTTCCGATTTCACCAATCACATTTTCAACGGGGACGCAGACGTTCTTGAACGTCATATGCGCATTTTCTATTCCTCGGCATCCCTCAAACTGACATCGCTGATGAACGACCACTCCGGGGGAAGTCATTTCCAAGATAAGCGTGGTATGAACCAGGTCATGCGCTCCCTTTCCCTCAGGGACGGGAACCCACCGAGTTTTTCCCTCATGGGTTTCTTTTCGTGCTGGAACTCGGGCAATCAGGGTAATCAATTTTGCGATTGACCCATTGGTACACCAGAGCTTTTCCCCATTGACCAGAAAATGCGTGCCTGATGCGTCCAGGACCGCTTCAGTTTGGATGTTGGCAGCATCGGAGCCGGTGTTCGGTTCCGTCAGCGCAAAAGCTGAAATATCTTCGCGGGCCACGCGCGGCAGGAATTTCTTTTTTTGGTCTTCATTGCCAAACAGAAGAACGGGCATCGCGATGCCGATCGATTGCGGCACTGCGACAGTGAGTGCCAGGATATTGCTCCAACTGGCGATCAGCGTCAGCACCCGGCCATAGTTCGTATAAGAAAATCCCAGCCCTCCATACTCTTGCGGGATTTTCATGCCAAAGGCTCCGAGCTTGAACAGCCCCTTCAGGACGTGTTCGGGAATCTTAGCCGTTCGCTCGATTTCGTCCGGGTCTACATGGTTCCTGAGAAACGCTTCGATTGTGTGGCAATAGGCCTCTCCAATCTCTCTTTCTGCGTCAGTCTCTTCCGGGGGAAGCAGCAATTCAAAATTGGGCTTTCCCACAAACATCCCTGCCATGAAGCTCGCCCCCGTGAGGTGCTCACGGGCTTCTTCAATTCGTTCAAAGCCTTTGAACAATCCTGCCATGTTTTCACCTCACGCGTTGCTGATACTTATCCCATGATCATGTGCCATCAAGTCATGCTCTAAGCTTTTCACAAAATCGACGATCTCACTCATAGYAGTCCCKGGAGGRAATAARTKGCGGATACCTTGTTCGCGAAGGTGTTGGACGTCTTCATCAGGGATGACTCCACCACCGAACACGRTAATGTCATCGGCTCCTYGTTCTTTGAGCARTTCCAAYACACGGGGCAGCAGATAATTATGCGCTCCGGAATGYACGCTTAAYCCRATCGCCCGGACATCTTCTTGAATGGCRATGTTCACCACCYGTTCGGGGGTTTGRTGAAGKCCCGTGTAGATCACTTCCATRCCRGCATCCCGAAGAGCACGYGCMACGAGYTTAATRCCCCGGTCATGMCCATCCAGGCCAACYTTTCCMACYAGCACGCGAATRGGTRGCTTKTGAGGCYCAACCTCTTTTGCGGCATTCATGGCACGGCCTCCAAAAAATATTTTCCTTCAATGTCCTTTTTGACATGCCCCATTGAGACCTTGGGGTCGTGTTCAAACACTAATAACCACTCCTCTTCACATGCCTGGTCGAGAACCCACCGTTTTGATTCTAGGGTCTGCAGAGGGTACAGATCGTATCCCATGATGTAGGGAAGCGGCAGGTGGGACACGGTGGGGATGAGGTCACCGAGGTAGAGCGCGACCTTTCCTTCTGATTCGATTTTCACGACTTGGTGATGTTCCGTGTGCCCACCGGTAACCACGACCGAAAGACCAGGAAGGAGTTCTGTGTCCCCCTCTAGAAATTCCCATTGATTGCAATGCATCAAGGGAGTGAAATTTTCCCGGCGATAGCTGGCTTTGGTTCGTTCATTGGACCGGACGGCATCATTGTATTCCCCTTGTTGCACAAAATACTTGGCTCGTGGGAAAGCGGGCACTGTCTGTCCTTGGTCATCTAAACAGGTATTTCCCCCGGCATGATCAAAATGGAGATGCGTGTTAATCACGTAGTGGATGTCGTCTGGAACCAGGTCGAGTTGGCTTAGTGAGTTTAATAATGTTGCTCTCCGCTCGACGGCAAACATCTTTTTGAACTTGTCATCGTTCTTTGAGCCGAGACCCGTATCCACCAAAATGTTTTTCCCATGCGCTCGTATCAAGAGCGGGGCGAGGCCCAGTTGAACTCGATTGAACTCATCAGCAGGGCAGCACCGTTCCCACAACAC
>LXTH01000236.1 GCA_001643555.1 Nitrospirae bacterium SPGG5
CCTTCATCCGAATACGCCAGGTTGATGCCGTTGACATGTACTTTCATGTGTTAATCCTCATTTTGTCGTTGGGTATTTAAAGGAAACAATATGATTGGAAAATTCCCCTAACCCCCTTTTCCGTAAGGAGGGCCTCAATGGTTACCCCCTCTCAGAGCACCGGGGAATAACGAAATCGAATCACAGTTTGCAGGACATCCGCATGGCGTTATAGCATAAGGTATTCTTGCGCGAACCCTCAGAACACGTTCCTGCCACCTCGATAATTCGTGAGGACTTCATGATACCCAGTAACAATCCTCCGCAACCTGACCTGTTTCGTGATTCTTCCAACACACAAGCCGGCCCAATCTCCTTTTCCGTCGGACCTCTCGCGGAGCGATTCCGGCCTCAGACATTCTCAGAATTTTTGGGTCAGGAGCATCTGCTCTCAGAGAATCAAGCCTTACGACAGGCGATTGAATCCGATCAGGTTCCTTCACTCATTCTTTGGGGGCCTCCGGGATCGGGGAAGACAACCTTGGCTCATCTCATTGCACGACATTCGGAAGCCGCCTTTGTCCCGTTTTCGGCGGTGGTCAGTGGCGTGCCTGAACTTCGCACCATCATCAAAGAGGCGATACAACGCCGCCGGATGACCGGTCAACATACTATTTTATTCGTGGATGAAATTCATCGATTCAATAAAGCGCAGCAAGATGCCTTTCTCCCGTATGTGGAGCGCGGCGATATTACTCTGATTGGGGCGACGACTCAAAACCCGTCCTTTGAAATTATTGCCCCGCTGTTGTCACGCTCAATGGTCGTGGAGCTCCATTCTTTGAATGAGGAGGCGATGGGAACCATCATCGATCGGGCGATGACGGATCAGGAGCGAGGGCTGGGGAAGTTCAATGTGACCGTGACCAGTGAGGCTCGAACGGGGCTGATCCACTATGGAAATGGGGATGCACGATCCCTGCTTTCGGCCCTGGAATACGCGGTGAGACAAGTGGCTGCAAAAGATAACTCCCCACGGGCACTTGATCAACAACAGCTCAAACACATTCTTCAGAAGAAGTCGCTCCGGTATGACAAAGACGGGGAAGAGCACTACAACCTGATCTCTGGGTACATTAAGAGCATGCGAGATTCCGATGCCGATGGTGCGTTGTATTGGCTCGCTCGTATGTTAGAAGGTGGTGAGGATCCGAAATTCATTGCACGGCGCATGGTCATTTTTGCCTCAGAAGATGTGAGCAATGCCGAGCCAATGGCCATAATGGTGGCGACCGCGATTTTTCAAGCAGTGGTGCAGGTAGGGCTGCCCGAAGCACAAATTAATTTGGCGCATGGTACGACCTACTTGGCCTCATGCCCTAAAAGCAATGCCTCGTATGTGGGTTTAAAGGAAGCCTTAGCCGATGCCAAACAATTGGGGAATTTGCCCGTGCCCTTGCACCTTCGGAATGCAGTCACTTCGCTGATGAAAGATGTGGGCTATGGGAAAGGGTATCGATATGTTCACGATGATCCAGAAGCACAAGTTGAGCAAAGCCACCTTCCGCCATCCTTAGAAGGGCGACGGTACTACCGGCCTCGGAAGACGTAATGCGTGAAGGGTGATCCGTGAAGCGTAAGGAAGTTTTTCCTCTTCACGCTTCTCGCATGACGCTTCACGCATTACGTCTCACCCCACCTGTTCCATCTGTTGTTTTTGGGTTTCAAGTTGAGAAGAGAGGTCTGACCACTTGTCCGTCAATACGTTGAGATCGCGCTTCCATTGTTCGTGTTCTTGATGGAGTTCATTCCAACGGGCAAAGTCTTGATACAGTTCGGGAGCCGCAAGTTCCGCTGCTCGGGTCTTGATCCGCTCCTCTAGGTCGGCAATCTCTTCTTCTGCGCGCGCGACTTGTTTCTCCAGCCGATTGATGGATTTGGTGATGTCTCGCCGATTGAATTTTTTCTCCTGAGGAGGGGGCTCTATGGGGGCAGCACCGTTGGTGAGTTTCTTCCGCTTCTTTTCCTTGAGGTTGGAAGCCTGTTGAGCTTCTTCTTGTTTCCGAAGTTCTTCGAGTTCCTTCGATCGTTTCCACAGATAATATTCGTAATCGCCGATATAATCCGTCAGCACGCCTTCGTCAATGTCCACGACGCGTGTTGCCACCCGGCTCAAAAACGTCGGGTCGTGTGAGATGAACACAATCGTACCGGGAAAGATCGTCATTGCGTCGGTGAGCACATCAACGGAGCCGGGGTCTAAATGATTAGTCGGCTCGTCAAGCAGCAACGTGTTGGCCGGTTCTGCTAACATGCGAGCCAAGGCCACCCGATTGCGTTCCCCTCCGCTCAACGCCTTGATGGGTTTTTTCTGATCATCCCCAGAGAAGAGAAACACCCCAGCGATGCTTCGCAAATAATTCGTTTCGGCTTGTCGCGCAGCTTCAGCCAAGGATTCTAAAATGGTGTGTTCAGGATTGAGGATTTCGGCTTGATGCTGCGCAAAGTAATGAAGCGAGACCCCATGCCCCTCCTTACGGGTGCCGGCCTCGAATTCCAACACGCCGGACAATATTTTTAATAAGGTACTTTTCCCTGCGCCGTTTTCACCAACCAGGGCCACACGCTGACCTCGTTCTACGGCAAAGTCCATGTTGTCGTAGACGACGTTTTCTCCGTATTGTTTTCTGATCCCCTGTAGGTCAAGAGGAAGTCTGCCGCTTGGTTTTGGCTCAGGGAATCGAAAACGAAGGCGCTTCGTATCGCGTTTGGTTTCAATGAGCTTCACCTTTTCCAATTGCTTGATCCGAGATTGGACTTGTCGGGCCTTATTGGCTTTGTACCGGAAGCGATCGACGAACTTTTGCACGCGGGCGACTTCTTTGGCCTGTCGTTGCGCAGCTGCGGATTGTTGGAGATCGAGTTGAAACCGGAGGTTTTGAAAATCAGAATAATTGCCGCGGTACTCTTGAAGTTGCGCATCGCGAATTTCCCAAATGTGCGTGACCATTCGATCCAAAAACGCGGTATCGTGACTGATGATCAGCATGGTTATTTTGGAATTCAGCAGGTAAGATTCCAACCATGCTTGAGTGGGTTTATCCAAATGGTTTGTCGGYTCGTCRAGCATYAAYACGTCRGGATKSGARAGGAGYAAATGTCCAAGGGCCACRCGCATACGGTAGCCGCCAGAATAGGTKTCSAGYGTCCGGTYCCAGTCGYCTTCTCCAAARCCSAGGCCGGAGAGTATCCGTTTGGCTTCATGCTCGGGATATTTGTCGCGGTGAGTGGCTTGTAGGACGGTCAGTTGGGTTGAGGCCTCGAGTTCCTGGGGAAGATAGCCAATGCGGAGCCAGGGGCGTTGTCGAATCGTGCCGTCATCGGGAGTATTTTCACCGATGATCATCCGGAGAAGGGTGGTTTTCCCGGTCCCGTTGCGACCCACCAAACCGACCCGTGTTTCCGGACGCAAGTGTGCGGAGGCCGAGGAGAACAAGGTTTTGGTTGGATACCCTTTCGTTAGTTCTTCAATATGAATCATGGCTTACGGTACGATCTGTCTTGACACGCATCTGCTTATGTAACATTCAGGAGAAAAACCCGACTGGGGTGAAAAACTGAATGCGGAATGAAGGCAGGATGACCGTTAAATGTATGGAAACGTCAGATATTTTGGTGGAGCTGGCCGGGATTGAACCGGCGACCTCGTGAATGCCATTCACGCGCGCTCCCAACTGCGCCACAGCCCCACGCAACCCATTTTTTCGGTAAATTCAAAAAAAATCTTAACGGATTCGAATCTAACATGTAGGGTCACACCGGTCAAGAAAGAGGAGAATTTG
>LXTH01000037.1 GCA_001643555.1 Nitrospirae bacterium SPGG5
ACACGCATTGGGGTAGATATTGCGGAATACGTGAATAAAATGGTGAAGGATCAACCCAGAGGTCAAAAGGATCCTGCTGTCACTCAACATGACAGGATATCCTTTGAGGTATGGTGCAATCTAACATAGAGGAGAATATTGTGAACATAAAATCACAGGACTGGGTTGGGAGAGGTACAAGGGTTCGATGGTCCATACAACATATATTGCTTGGGTTCCTTTGTGGGTTGGTCATTCTGAACCTTGCGGGGTGCCTAAGTGTTCCGACACCGCACGGGGAGGGAGCTTCGTCGGAGGAACAAGTTCGGGGATCATCATTGGATTTCCCTGTGGATCTTTCCGGAATGTGGGAATATCGCCAGGGAGAGGTGGTGTACGAATTGTTGTTGGATCGGCATGGGAACGGCCCGTATGATTGGCAGGAAGGACGATTCGAGACCACCGCTGTATCGAACGGTCAGTGGAAAGGAAGATGGGTTCAATTGGGCAATGATCGAGAGGGTGGTTTTGAAGCTTGGCTTGCCAAAGATGGAATGTCGGCTCGCGGAAGGTGGTGGTATACGAGAATTGGAAATGATAACGACCCCTTAGAGCCCGGTGGGGAATTTAGGTTGAGGCGTWYRGYSRATWGTSMYGGWWAKTTNNTSASGGMCYSTCAGGACCTGCGAGAAMATAACTTGATCAMTATCMCGCCAAGATTTGGGTCGGATTTGGACGGAACGATTGAGAAAMACTCGAGGCATAGCACAGCTATGGTGAGGGTKTTTCGATTGAGGCCCGTTCAACCTAGAAACAGCAGTTGGGCGCAAAAAAGCCGTGTAAGMYATTGGGGTGCATGGTGCAATACAAAAAGTCGTGGTCACCTCGGTGGTGATAAGACATTTTTGTATTGTGCCAGGTGCGCCAAGAGCTTGCGCGGACTTTTGTGATCCAACTGCTGTTTCTAGGTTCCAAGATGGCCCGAAGATTGGATGCGAGATTGATCAAGTTATTTTCTCGCAGGTCCTAAGAGCTTGCGCGGACTTTTGTGATCCAACTGCTGYTTCTAGGTTCCAAGATGGCCCGAAGATTGGATGCAAGATGTCCAAGTTATTTTCTCTCAGGTCCTAAGGCTCAATCCTAACTTGGCTTAAAACTCCATCCACTCGATAACACCTCAAAACTTTCCTTGGCATCGGCCTCTCGTCCTTTTGCCTTTCACTCCCCGTTCTCCAAGGAGAAATTTCTCACCGACTATTAAGTAGATAGCCGTACTCGCCGATAAACCGGGAAAGTAGGACAATACTTAAACCCGAAGGGAGGTGATTCCATGGCAGCAGCAAAGAAACCAGCGAAGAAAGCCAACGCGCGTGCGAAAAAAGCACCAGCTCGGAAACAAGCTAGCAGTGCGAAGCGCCGCTAATTCAATAAGGTAGACCTACCTTATTACCAAGGCCGGGGAATGGCAGAAGTCTTCCCCGGCCATTTTCTTCTTCCCACTTCTCTTTCACGAACACCAACCCCTAACCAACCATTTCCTGAACTTTCTTCCACTGGATTCGCATACGCTCCTCCATGGGGCGCGCCCCTCGATAGGTTGGCGAGAACCCTATGGCTTGCGATACCCATTGAGTTTCTGTGAACGGGTATGTGATAAATGCCTGTGCATTCTCACAGCCCGGTTCGAGAAGAACTGGGACCGCGTGTAGTACTTCACCTGTTTAGGTTCATCGAAGAAGTACACACATTATAGGAAGCGCTACACAAGAGAGGACTTTTCACCAGCATGACCATCAATACTCAAACCCAACTGTGTGGAGTGCTTGGCAATCCCGTCGAACATTCCCTTTCTCCGGCCATTCACAATGCGGCATTTCAGCACCTCGGGCTGAATTATGTGTATCTCGCCTTTCGCGTTGAACAGGTGAAGGAAGCGATTCAGGGCATTCGAGCGTTAGGAAACCTGCGGGGATTCAGCGTGACGATTCCGCATAAAGTCTCGGCCATGACCTACCTGGATTCAATCGATGACACTGCCAGACATATTGGGGCGATCAACACGATCGTCAAAACCGATGGAACGTTAACCGGGTATAACACCGACGCATCAGGTGCGCTGCAGGCTCTTCGTCAGGCGAAAACGGCGCTCGATGACCAACGTGTCTTGATCTTGGGTTCTGGCGGTGCGGCTCGGGCGATTGCTTTTGGTCTGGCCCTTCATGAACGGCTAGCTGGGTTGACCATTCTCGGGATTGTCAATGATGAACGTGCAAACCTTGTCACCGATCTTCGCAAGGGCACCACCGTGGCGATAGAAGAGGCTCACTTGAGTGAGAAGACCATAGGGCCAGCCATCGAGCAGGCYCAGGTRCTCATTCATTGCACCCCGCTCGGAATGCATCCAAAGGTCGATCACMCCTGCGTCCCTCAAGAYCTTCTCAAAGCTCACCTGACGGTTATGGATRTCGTCTATAATCCACGGGAAACTCGCTTGCTTCGGGAAGCCCGAGAAGTGGGATGYGCCACGATTCCCGGSCTCGAAATGTTTCTTCACCAAGCGGTTACCCAATTTGAGCTCTGGACCGGTCAATCTGCGCCCACTGACGTGATGCGCGAAATTTTAGAGGCACAGTTTTTATGAATTTGATTCTCATTGGATATCGAGGGACGGGAAAGAGTACGGTGGGACGGTTGCTCGCCTCCCGCTTGGGATGGGAAACCGTATCCACAGATGCGCTGATTATCCAACGAGCGAAGTTACCCATTCCAGAGATTGTGTCCCAATTTGGATGGGATCATTTCCGGGATTTGGAATCAGCCGTCTGCCAGGAATTGCGGGGAAAAGACCATTTGATCATCGACACTGGAGGCGGAATCATTCTCAGGGATGTGAATGTTGAGACGTTGAAACATTACGGGTTGTTGTGTTGGTTAACGGCAACCGTCGAGACAATTCATCGTCGTATTGCCGGTGATTCTCAACGTCCGTCGTTAACGAGTGGCAAGACGTTTATTGAAGAAATCGAAGAGGTGTTGCAGGAACGAACGCCAAAGTACCGAGCCGCCGCAGACCTTATCGTGGAGACGGATTCCGGTTCGGCAGACCAGATCGCGAATCAGGTGCTGGCGAAGTTTCGAGAGATGCAGGGCTAAGGGTTCGCGCAAGAACCCTAAGGACCGCTACGAGTTACCCAGTCAGCAAGGCTTCCTCTTCCAGCATATGAATGGGAATGATACTCGTTAAATTTGCCTGTTCCATCAACATTTGCACCTGGGGCAAAGGATTCACAATGCTCATGGTTCCGCCAACGGCTGTTAATTTTTGATGCGCGACATGAATAGCCTCCAACCCGGCGCTATCAAGAAAAGATACTTCCTCAAGATTCAAGACGAGGTATTGACAACTCATGGCCTCGATCCGATCCAACGCCGTAAAAAACTTGGGCGTGGCTTGAAATTCAAACCGGCCAGATAAATCAAAAATCAACGCATCGTCCAATTGCCGCTCAACAATGTTCATGAAAGAATCCTCCCCATTTTATACCCCTTTTTTTAATGGTTCTTCATCATCCTAGAAACGGCAGTTGGGCGCAAAAAAGACGTGCAAGATATTGGTGTGCATGGTGAAATACAAAAAATCTTGGTCACCTGGGTGGTGATGAGATATTTTTGTATTTTGCCAGGTGCGCCAAGAGCTTGCGCGGACTTTTGTGATCCAACTGCCGATTCTAGGAGCATACATGATATCTATATCCTCGGTTTACCAAATGAAGATCTTAAACCGTTTCTGTCCACAAATGTCCGTTCTA
>LXTH01000174.1 GCA_001643555.1 Nitrospirae bacterium SPGG5
ACCTGAACGTTTCCTCATCGTGCTGATGGGGTTGGTAGTCGGGTTGGGCTTGGGATATGGCCTCGCGTTTGTGATCGAACAATGGAATCCGACATTCCGTCGCTCTGAAGATGCGGAGGTCTCTCTCGGATTTCCGATTTTGGCCACGATCCCCAGTTTTCAAATGGCCTATGGCAAGTCTCCAGATGGGCTCCTGGTGGGAGGAACATTTGGGTCTACGGCCGATGGCTTATCGGGTAGCGAGGATGCGAATGGGGAGTTGCTAGCCAAACCCTCGGGTTCTGAAAGGTGGCGAGCCGGATGGACTCCGGGTCCCTCGTTGGTCAGTCGTTGGAGACCCAACTCCATTGTTGCCGAACAATATCGAGTTGCGGCGACTCGGTTGGTCTTGATGAATGATGATCGGGCCAATACCGTGGTGCTGGCCACGAGTGCGATGAAAGGTGAAGGCAAAACATCCTCTGTTGTGAATCTCGGGTATACCTTGGCTCGTGATTTAGAGAAACAAGTCTTATTGATCGGGTGTGATTTTAAGGCTCCGCGTTTGCATGAGGCGATGGGTATGCCCGCTGCCCCGGGTTTGGCCGATTACTTCCATGGCAATGTTGAGTTGGAAAATTGTATTCATCGCATGGATGAGGTGCCTCTGTGGGTCTTGCCCGCGGGAGCAATCGAAGAGCATGCGGTCTCACTGTCACGTCTCCCGCAGCTCGCCTCCATGATTGAATCCCTGCGGTCCCGGTTTGACTATATTATCTTAGATGCACCGCCTATTCTGCCCCTGGCCGATATGAACGTCCTGGCCGGATTGGCCGATGTGTTGGTCTTGGTGGTTCGAGCAGGTGTCACTCCGCAAGAGATTGTGGTGAAAGCGATGGATATGCTGCGACCCACAGTTCAGGCCCGGATCCTCTTGACAGATGCGTCATCCCAGGGCATGCCGTATTTTATGCCACAAGAAGTCTATGGGGATCCATATACCGCAGCTAGAGCGCAGGGATGAGCACAGGGCCGTTGTCGGGCCCACAGGAGAAAGCCCGGACAGCGATTTCATTTTTTGATCACGTTCTGCACTCGCTGGATACCCGAAAACGGGTTCTGATTCTTGGTGACAGCGACCTGATGGGGGACTTGATCAGTGTCCTGACTGCCAAGCGTCGTCATTGGTATGACGTCGTGGGGGTCCTCACGAAAGAAGTCACTCGGGTGGGGCAGTCTATCCATGGCAAGACGATCCTGGGCACGATTGACGAGTTATTTGAAACGGTCGAACGGTTTCGGGTGCAGACCATTGCCATCTGCGTGACCGACCGCCGTGGTAGCATGCCCTTGGATACGCTGTTGGACTTAAAATCCATGGGGTTGGAGGTTATTGATGGGCATCAGCTGTATGAGAGTGAATGTGGGCGGCTCTCCATCGACGAACTGAAGCCGAGTGCCCTGATTTTTTCCACAGGATTCCACCGGCGTCCCGGCATGTTGTTATTCAAGCGATTGGAAGACATGATTGGGGCGTTGTTGGGGTTGGTGATCTTGGCGCCACTCATGGCGCTCATTGGCCTGCTTATCAAGTTCGATTCGGCTGGACCTGCGTTGTATAAACAAACTCGAATCGGACTGCGGGGCTGTCCGTACGTGCTGTGGAAATTTCGATCGATGTGCCAGGATTCCGAGGGGGATACCGCCCAATGGGCTCAATTAAGCGATGGTCGGGTGACCCGAGTGGGTCGGTGGATTCGGTTACTCCGAGTCGATGAATTACCTCAACTCTTCAATATCCTAAAGGGCGAAATGAGTCTGGTGGGGCCTCGACCCGAGCGCCCCCTGTTTGTGCAGAATTTGCGTCAACACATTCCCTATTATGACTTGCGTCATACCATTCGCCCTGGTCTTACCGGGTGGGCCCAAATCCGTTTTAACTATGCCGCCTCGGTTGAAGACTCGCATATGAAATTGCAATATGACCTCTATTACGTGAAGCATTTGTCGGTCTGGTTTGATCTGTCCATTCTCTTTCGAACCGTACGGGTCGTCCTGATGGGATCTGGAGCCCGCTGACCATGGAAGAGCCCACGATCGTTCGTCGTACGCATTGTTTGACTTTTGATATCGAGGAGCATTTTCAGGTCGCGGCCTTTGATAGCCCGGCGAGACGCCGCCAATGGCAATCGCTAGAAAGTCGTGTCGAACGCAATACGGAAAAGATTCTGGAATGTTTAGAGGCTCATCACGTGAAGGCCACCATGTTTGTCTTGGGTTGGGTAGCCGAACGATGTCCTCAATTAATTCGACGGATGGCTGAGGCTGGGCATGAAATTGCTTCGCATGGGTATGGACACGATCTCATTACTGTTCTGACTCACGATCAATTTCGTGAAGACGTGAAACGGGCCAAAGCCGTGTTGGAAGATACCACGGGCATGCCGGTTATCGGTTATCGTGCCCCTACCTTTACCATCACACAAGAAACATTGTGGGCGCTCCCCATCCTCCTGGAGGAGGGGTATGCCTACGATTCAAGTATATTTCCGGTGTATCATGACCAATACGGAATCCCTGGGGCCAATCCCTCACCTCACTTATTATCCACGCATTCCGGCGCGTTATGGGAAGTGCCTCCTTCGACCTGTAAAATTGGGTGGACTCGGATTCCGGTTGCGGGTGGAGGCTATTTTCGATTCTTTCCCTTTTGGCTTCTGGTCCGCCTCATGCGAAAAGTTGAACGGGAGGGTGAGTCGTTAGTGTTCTACCTGCATCCATGGGAGTTTGATCAGGACCAACCGCGTATGATGGGGCCTCTTCGATCGCGACTTCGTCACTACTGTAATCTCAGTAAGACGGAGGAACGGTTTCGTCGGTTGATGCAGGAGTTTTCTTTTGCCCCCATTCGGGAATCTCTTCCCATGATTGGACGATTATACCGTCCTCCTGACAATGACCCGAGTGGTGTGTTTTGTTCAATGGCAGCAACGGGATAACCGAAGAAGTTGTAGGGGAATACCAATGATTATGTCTTCATCTCTTGACA
>LXTH01000023.1 GCA_001643555.1 Nitrospirae bacterium SPGG5
ATTTTTATTTCAGGTCCTTTCACTTTAACTGATGGCCCCGTTATCTCACATCCTGTTAGCAATACCGTTATGACCCCAATCACCCATAAGCTACATGTTTTCATCATTGCCCCCTTAATTTAATTCGTTATTCTTCGTAGAGTCTTAGGCTTTTGTTTCGTCCACGCTACTTTGTCGGTTAATTTCCAGAATCCTGCACCGTTTCCAAGTGCCTTATTCAGGAGAGTGTTTTTCGTAAAACAAGTACCATACCGGTTGAGGATCAGGACTTACATTGCCACATCCAGAATGACAAAGAAAGACCTCACCCTATCCCGACGCTGGAGACTACATTTCCTTCATTTCCACGACTTCAACTTGACCGATCGCAAGATGTGGGCATGCCTTCGTCATTTCAACAGCCGCCTCCAGGCTTTCGGCTTCCAGAATGGAAACCCTGTCAGTTTCGCCCCACCATCGTCTGATACACCATCGGCGCTCACGATCTTAGCCTGTCCCAAGGGCATGCCGGGCATGAMTACGGCTTTGCCAAGCCTACCGACCCACTCCATAAACTTCCCCATGTGTCCCTCAAGGTTTTCAGGGATTTCCCCACCGTGATAGGCAATGAAGTACTCAGGCATTACATTTTCTCCCCTTTCTTAATTTCCGTTGGTAAGTCCCTCCCACTGATGCGAGCAGGCTTACCTGGAGAATCTATGGGTCATGGACCTGAAATATTCAACAGACTCATAATAGTATTTTTACTTCTGGAGAAGAAAACCCTCACCCAAACCCCAAGCCTTCGCCGAGCCTCCTTTGTCGGAGTGGCTACGGAGGCTGAAAGCGGCTTCGCGCAGGCAGGTTTCCCCAGAGGGGCAAGGGAGAATAGGGATATTCCATTGAAAATTTAAAATATTTACCCCGTATGGAGTTTCCATACAAATTCACACAATGGAATCCATTTTTCAGGTGTCAGGAAAAATAAGGTTTGAATGGGATGGAAAATCGTACAGGGGCTACCCATTGAAGGATGAACTTTGCTATCCTCATAAAACACCACTGCGGAGAATTGATGGCTACACGGTAGGCTTCTCGACTCCCCATTTTTCACTTAACCCTATGAAAGAGTTTTTTACGATGAGTAACTGCAAGAAAATTTTTGGGCTCATTTTCAGTGTGTTTTTACTTGGGAGTCCAACAAGTTGGGCCTATACCGAAATCCCCGTAACCGATGGTGGAGCTGTCACGGGACAGGTCAGGATGAATGGGACTGAACCCGATCCCCTGGCGTATAACCTGGCCCTCTTTCCCGACCCTGCGTTTTGTGGCCGAATTTCCACGGGGACAGGCTGGCGATTGTATGACCAATTCCAAATTTCATCGGAGGGCGCCCTTCAAAATGCCATCGTGATATTGGAAGGCATTGATCAGGGTAAACCGTTTGAACTCCCTCCACCTACTGTGGAAGCGAAAGACTGCATTTTTTCACCAAGTGTGCTTGTTGTGCGTGATCAACAGGAAATTCGTTTTATAAACATGGATCYAGTCGTGCATGATGTGCAAATGTACGAAACGGCTCCCAGTGGGTCTTCCATTATYTTTCATCGCCCGCTTCGYATGAATCCCTACCATTCTCTTGAAGAGCCACAAAACCATGATCAYCGTTCSGGTGAACCRRTMATTGACACCTTTCATTTCACCAAGGGACGGCGCATYTTTTTGGCTGAATGCGGGCAGCATCCCTATATGCAGACTTGGGGSCTCTCCATCACYAATCCCTACTACGCCATSACCGACGCCGASGGGCGCTTCACCATTTCCGATATCCCGGAAGGTGTGTACTCCTTGGTCGCYTGGCATCCRTGGATTGGYGGAATTCTCCAAATGGAAGTTGTCGTGTTAGCCAAYRAWAYCCTGAAAACTCAATTTATCTTTGACGCYCCACCTGAAAGGAACTCCTCCCATACAACCATGGTGAAAAACCCCCATTTTACCTTTGAGGCTATCGGGAGAGACGGCAAACCAGTTCCAGTCGTTATCCCTGATCACGAGGTCCAGGATTCACATCATTAACATTGAAGCGGATGAGAACACAGATCGGAAGCAGACCGACTCGGGCAGGATTGACAATCCGTGTGAGGAAATATCCTCTGAACTTTCAAGGACCTAAAACGCTCTGCAACGCTCAAACGTGATCTACCAATCAACAAAAACCGACATTGGCAGACGATTCCGTCTTCTCACACGCCCGCGTAGTTTTAATCACCAGGTAAGGGAAAAGAAATAATTATCCCACCCATCACATCCCCAAGCTTGTAATCTCGCTTGAAACTCAGGATATGACCATTGTGGCAGTTGACGCAGGAAGTTGAGACAGCCTTATCCGGATAGATGGCTTTGAAAAATTTTCGATCTCCTCTTTCAATAATTCCGGTATAGGGCTGAGAAGGATCTTTAGCCACAGCCGTCAATCCTGTACGCTCAAAATCCGTTGTGGGGCCATTTTTTTCATAAATGGGTCTGAGGCTTGCCAGGCGATATTGCAGGCCTAATCCCATTTCTTTGACCATCAGTCCAGACAGCAGGAGCATTTGTGCTGGAAGAGGCAGAGCTTTTCGCTGCCTCCAGGATTCTGCAGCAATCACGATTTTGTGTTCCGCCATCCGTTCGACCACATGAGTGGCATACAGAGTTCGGTCGGCTTCAATAACCGAATGAATAAAATCAGCCACGATCGAGGGGGGAACCCCCTTTGCCTTGGAAGATGGTTCTGCTCCACAAACTGAGATTCCAATTAAACACATGGCCGCAACCCCAACTACAGCCCTCCACATCACTCGTTGCGTCATCATGGTCAATCCTCCTTTTTTCACCCACTGGGTAGCCAGAGTGAACAGGTCATCCTAAAAATTGTGAACATTCAGGACGACAACCACTTAACGTTTTTGATGCTCAACGATTGGGACAATTTTGGAACCGCCTAATAATTCCATGCCAAAACGAGTTCCATCCAACGCTTCATTGGCATAGAGGCGTCCTTTGGGAGCATCGATCTCAATGTTTAATTCACTTGTTTGATTTTCTTCAATCGTCACTTCGAATTCTTTCGTGATCATGGGATGCCACGCCTTCACCTTATACGTGCCTGGTGGAATCTCCGAAATCGTATATCGTCCATCAGTTCCGCTCAGGGCATAATAGGGGTTTTTCACGGCTAACCCCCAACTCTCCATGTAGGCGTGGAATCCACATTGCATCACAAAGATATCCCGACCTTTTCTCATCTTGACTTTTTGGGTCAATATTCTACCTTCTCGATTTTTGACGTGTTTCCCGGCCATCAGATCCTTTTTACGTCTTTGCATTCGATCGCTGACTGGCAACGGCAGATTAAAGAGGACTCGAGCACCAAGATGTGAGGTTTCATAGGCTTGAATGTCATGCATCACAGGGTCCATGTTGACAATCTCAACATTATGTTTTTCACGAACGATCGTAATGTACGGAAGAAATTTGCAGTCGACGGCCTCAATACGTTGAGGCGTATATTGAAACGGCTTTCCTTTTTTTATCTCTTTAATCAACACCACAACATCTTTAAAACCATTTTCCGGACCAACATTAAACGGTTGCAATAATCGCCATCCAAAGCCATCGGAAATTCGACCACAATACACTGCGTCAGGAAAGGTGACCAGGTTATACCCCTTGGGCTTCGGAACGTCCCCGTTCAATGTCACAATTCCTGTGAGCGTGCCACCTTTTTCCACACGTATTTCTTCATAGGCCCTGCTCTCTGA
>LXTH01000173.1 GCA_001643555.1 Nitrospirae bacterium SPGG5
GCACATCCATTGGATCTGAGAACGTTCAGCGGATTTCACCCCGGAAAGACGCGATTGACTCAGCCCAATTAACTGGGCACCTTGCCCTTGCCGAAGGTAAGCTCGAGCCAGCCATTCGGTGGCTTGCCCACGGTAAGACGTTCGTCCTTGCGACAACCTGAGAAAGAGTTGCTGTGCCTGAGGATATTGCTTGAGACGCACATGGGCCATGGCTAATTTAAATTGTCCCTTCTCAAGACTCGGACTGGYRGGACGCCCCTTCAAAAATCGTTTCAGATCGGCAATCGCCGATTCAAAATGCGCCTGRTCATAATAGRCTTTGGCACGACGGAAATAATCTCCTAAGGAGGGCTTCCAGGAACCTTGGATCACGTGGCCTTTTKTWACATCCTCATGAACGGTCTTGGCTTCAGGGGAAAGGGGATACCGCCACCACAGTTTACGCAGGGTATCGATGGCCAATTGGTGTTGATCCAGCACTCTGGCGCAATCAGCCATGACCTGCAACGCACCAGGGGCATCATCCGAATCAGGGTCGAGTGCCAGAGCTTTCTGAAGATGGTGAATCGCATGATGACATTGGCCCGCTTCGTGCCAAGCAAAACCTCCACCAAAATGTATATCCTTCTTCAGGATTGATTGCGGTTCCTGCTCCAAAATCGACTCAAAGGTGGCAGCGGCCTGTTGACTCAAATCCGTATCACGCAACGCCTGCGCAATCCACACCCGAATATAATCCCGGAGAAGAGGAAAGTTCTTTTCTGCGTCTTGCAGATACGGTAAGGCTTGGGATGGTTGAGTCTCGAGCAGGATATGTCCCAATTGGAGGCCCGCACGTTTACCCCATTCCGATTCAGGATATTGCTTCTGGATTTCTTCCAAATGTGAAAGGCGTGTTTCGATGTCCTGGGAATGGCTTTCCGCGATGTCGAGGGCGCGATAGAAACATTCCTTCGCGGTTTGACAACGCACGTCTGGAACGTCAGGTTCGGGTAAGGTTTGTGCCCCAGTGAAAACGAAAATCAGCAGGACACCGCTCAGTCCCCCAAAGACCGGTAGCTGAAACCTGTTACGAAAGCCTTTCATTCCCTTACGAGGCTCCTACGGACTTGCGACACTCACGTATACATTGTTGATCTTCGCCATTATTGGTGGGGCATTCAAAAAGATCAACGCACTTTTTTTTCGCAAAATCAACAACGAACCACCGGTTAGTGTTGTCTCCCCCTCAATCGTCTGTTGTCCAAGGAGAGCAAAATCGAAGGGCAGGAAAAGATCGATCCGATAGGGCCTGTGAAACAATAACTTGGACAATATGGGATTGTTGAATATTTCACTCCCATGGCAAATACACGCGCAAGAGGAGACAGCCATCATCAGCTGGAGGGAATGTTCAAAAAAGCATGCCCTGAGTCTTGCCGAAGGGTCTATCCAGCAAGGCCGCAGCCATTTTGACGCGCGGAGCGTACATGGAGTACGTGAGCACGGCAAAATGGCGAGAACGCCGCTGGCGGCTTTTTTCAACATTCCCAATATCGCGCCCAGATTTGGGTCGGATTTGGACATAACGATTGAGAAAAAACCGAGGCATAGTATGCCTATGTTGAGATTTTTTCGATTGAGGCGCGTTCCAAGGTGGCTCGAAGATGGGATGTGAGATGTCCAAGTTATTGTTTCACAGGCCGTTTCTGTCCAACTTCTAAAAATATCGGCAAATGGATGAGGTTTATTGAGCTGTCTCCCCTCTTGGAAGACCATTATTCGAATCAGTCCTCTCAGATCAGAATGCCCGCACACGACACCCTCCCGTCACAAGACCATTCAAAAGCCTTGGACGGACTTGGCGTTGAAACGCACATTATTCGCTAAAGGGAGGCAAAAGATTCGGATGGTCGGGTACGGGGAAAACGTGCGAGGGAAAAGCTCAGTGAGAGTCAGAGGCGAATACGTTTGCCGTATCTCCCGCAAGAAAATTCGCCATGTTGCGAGGGTTTAAATATTCCGCGGCCTTCCGTGAGACATCGCGTGGCCGAAGATTTTGACAAATGGTGATGTCATCATCTTTTTCAAGATCAAGAATCTCTGCCTGATCGGAAGGTCCCTCTTCGTTAAACAGGAGGACCAACGGTCGAAGACGATTTGTAAGATTGATGTTGATGACCATCCCGATGGATTCATTGCTGAGGAGGACAAGCGATCCAGGCGGATACACACCCAACACCCGAACTAAGGCCACAACCGCCTCAGACCAAAACGTGGCTTTGTGTTTGACAAACAAATGAGACAAGGCCTCAGACGGGGTGAGCCGCCTCTCGACATCGGGGTCGTTACATAAATCATCATACCGATCGACCACCATCACAATGCGTGAGAACAAACTAATCGCCTCTTCCCCTTTGAGCCCCATGGGGTAACCCGAACCATCAAGACGCTCATGATGTTGGTAGATCACCGCTAAACTTTCTTTGGGAAAGCCCGCAAACTTTCGAACCGTGTCTTTTCCATATCGAGGATGTTGATGATAACTGTCACGTTCCCTGGCCGTCAGGTTGGGACGTTTCAGTAAAATGTTCCCAGGAACATTGAGTTCGCCAATATCATGAAAGACCGCGCCTAACGCCAGCATGTGAAGCTCGTCTTTTGTCAGATCAAATTCTTTGCCGACCATCAGGCACAGAGTGCACACATTAAGGGCATGCATAAACATGCCTTCCCCCATGTCATTGGCCATCATCACATTGAGCATCGACGTGAGGGCATCAGGACTCTCTAATAATACACTGAGCGCACACACCATCTCCTTGGCCTTTTGAACGCCTTCGATGTTCCCGACACTCAGGTCATGCATGACCGCTTTACTTTGCTGATAGGCCTCCTGATAGGCGCGATCAGCTTTTTTAAATCCCTCACAGTATTGGCCAAACACCTCGGTTGGCAATAGCTTAGCCGGCGGACCTTCGGGGATAATATCTTCCTCACCCCCAGTTTTCGCTGAGGACATAGCTACGACGGCTTCTTCTGGTGTTTCCTGAACCGTCTCCTCCTGGTGTTCCTCTTCTCCTCCACTCTCCGGATCGGACTGCTCGGGATCAAAAAGAATTTCGACCTTCTTCAACTTTTGAAGGGTCGTTAATTCTTTGGTCGTGCAAATCTTAAAGGTATTCGTGGAAAACGGATGGCTAAACCACGATCCATTGAGCCTGACATACAGGCCTTTTCGCAGTTTATCGTGTTGAATAGGAAGGAATGCCATGGGTGCGTAAAGGTTGCCTACATGATGTTAGGGAAAACGAGTATCGGCTCCTTAGCTGAGCATAATGAGCAAAATTATCCAGACGAGCCGTCACGTATACTTATTGTTATCGTATTCACGGAGAGCCAACTTAAGGATTTCAAGAGAGAAAGAACCCAACCTGCACAACAATTTTTGTAGGGCAGAAGCGAAGCCTGGGGGTGGGCAAACTGAACAGAATCGGCAGAAACAGAAATGGCCAAAAACTTGCCGCGAGCTCTTGGGAGAATATGGACCCTTAATTCCGACAGGGAACCTGGATCACGGCACCCTCAAGGTCAACGCCATCCAGATTGGCATTCTCAAAATTTGCACGAGTGAAATTGGCATCGCGAAGATCGGCAGCCTGAAGGTTCGCGTGAGAAAAGTTGGCATCTTGCAAATTCGCCATGATCAGCAGCGCCTTCTCTAA
>LXTH01000033.1 GCA_001643555.1 Nitrospirae bacterium SPGG5
CCCATCGAGTTGATCGACCCACCAGGAAAGCTGTGATACCGCGGACCAGGATTGCCTTCCCGCGGTTGAGGGGTCATGGATTTTGTGACAATCGCGCCGGCATGGGACTCACCAAGCGCTTCCAACTCTTCTTGTGTCACGCAACATGCTCCAGCCGCATTCATGAAACAGGTCGGGAAGGTCACCCCTGCGATGGTCGTCGAAAGGTTCATGCGGTCTCCCTACCTGGGGGGGGGGGTGTTGAAAAAGTCCGCCCGCGGCGTTCTCGGCCCGTTGTCGTGCTCACGTACTCCGTGTACGCTCCGCGCGCCAAAGGGCCTGCGGCCTTGCTGGACAGCCTTTTTGAACACCCCCTCTCCCTCTTGAGAATTTATGGAATTCATCAAATAGTCCTAGCCATGGAGATTTATAAATTATTCAATAGTCCCTGACATGGCTGTGCTTGCCAGTTTTGGCAATACGCCTGGCTTCAGTTGCCCATCCTGTAACGCATAGATTCGGTCAGCCACGCGAGCCGCGGTTTCGGAATGTGTTACAAGAATGACCGTTTGACCGGCACGTTTGGCTATTCGATGCAGCAATTCCACGATATCGGCACCCTGATGAGAGTCGAGATTTCCCGTTGGTTCATCGGCCAAGAGAACCCGCGGTTGATGGACCACGGCCCGGGCAATGGCCACGCGTTGTTGTTCGCCACCCGATAGCTCGCTGGGTCGATGAGTGCGCCGATCCTCGAGCCCTACCATTTCCAACACCTCAGCCACTCGTTGACGAATGACCCTCGAGGATTGCCCATTGAACTGCAGGGGCAACCCCACATTCTCCGCAGCGGTCATGCCTGGCACCAAGTGAAAGGACTGAAAGACCATCCCAATCCACTCCCGTCGCCGTCGAGTCCACTCTGCGTCCGAAAACCTGCTCGAGGGTTGGTTATCCAGAAAAATCTCACCGGACGAAATAGAGTCCAGCCCAGCAATGACATTCAAGAGCGTACTCTTTCCGCTCCCACTAGGCCCCATCACCGCACAGAACTCTCCGTCGGCAATGTGGACCGTCGCATCGTTGAGGGCTTGAATCACCACGGCACCACGACGATATTCCTTGCAGACATGCTCTAACCGTACCACGATTCTTCTCACTCCTTACCCTGGGACAATGGTTGGCACGCACTCCCCGTTCCTATACCACACACTCAGGGCTCACGCAAAAATAGCTCCCCCTGTTTAGGCAAGGATGGTGGAAAGGTAGTGACGAATTTGGATAGTTTTTGAATTATTCAACGGTCCCGACATCCTCGCTTGACGCTATTCAGAGCTTTTTCTAAAGTGATGTCCCATTCAGGCAGAGGTTAGAACCCCTATGATGTTGACTCCCTCTCACATACTTCATCGCGTTCTTCATACGCTTCTGCCGATGGACTGTATTAGTTGCAAAGAACCGTTGTTCGATAATGCCATTCCCTACATTTGTCCGTCGTGTTGGAAAACCATTTGCGTTCTGCCCGAGCCAAAATGCCCTCGATGCCATATTCCGTTTTCCTCGTCTTCAACGCTCACGCACAGTCCGCAGCACCTCTGTGGGCGATGTCGGCAACGACCGCCAGCGTACACCAAAGCCTGCACACCCTACGCGTATCAGGGGGTACTCAAAGATGCCATCAGCCAATTCAAATATCACGGGAAAGTACGATTGGCGCAACCACTGGCTCAGCTCATGGCTTCGGCTTGGGACTTACCCCGTGATCTTGACGGAATCATGGCCGTGCCCCTTCACCCCACGCGACTGAGAGAACGGGAATATAATCAATCGCTACTGTTGGCTGAACGTCTGAGCCAGCACCTTGGAATGCCCGTCATGTGGAATGTCTTGGTTCGCACTCAACACACCGTCCCTCAAACTACTTTGAAACGATCGGCCAGGCTCAAAAACCTGCGGAAGTCCTTTGCCGTCACCCATCCCGATGTGGTTTCTGGCAAAAAGATCTTACTTGTGGATGATGTCTTTACCACCGGAACGACCATCAATGAATGCGCAAAAACGCTGCGAAAAGCYGGSGCAGAAGCGGTGTAYGTCGAAACCYTMGCTCGAATGGTTTGAGGGAATGTTGARAAAAGCCGCCAGCGGCGTTCTCGCCCTTTTGCCGTGCTCACGTACTGAGAGTACGCTCCGCGCGTCAAAAGGGCTGCGGCCTWGCTGGATAGACCCTTCGGAAAGACTCAGGGCATGCTTTTTTGAACATTCCCTCCAACTCGATGATGGCCTGCCCCTCTCGACCATGTATKGGCCTTGGGCGTRAAATACTCAACAGGCCCTTTGAAGAAGTTGWAATATGAAATTAAAAGTATTACTTGACATTACTAGGTAATTTTCCTAACCTTCCACTAAGTATTTATTGGGAATCACACTCAACAAGTCGAGAAGTATTGAACGATGTTCGCTGGACAATACCATTGTAAATTAGATGAGAAGGGTCGATTCATTCTTCCAAGCCCGCTTCGGGAGCAACTGGAAGCAGATGGCGAGCGAGTCATTTTCGTCAAGGGACAAGACCAGCCCCTCTCAGCCTACTCCGTGAAAGAATGGGAGTCCGTCCTCACACGTGCAAAAAACACCTTTGATGAAGATCAAAGCCGCTTGTTCATGCACTTCGTGGTATCCGAAGCCGCCTCCTCGGATATCGACAAAACCGGGCGTATTCTCATTCCCGGCAAACTCCGAAAAACCATCCCCATAGAAGACGACTTAGAGATTGTCTTAGTTGGGATGTATCACCGGTTGGAGATCTGGAATCCTTCGGAATGGCGACGCTATCTCATTCAACACGATGAGCAATTCGAGAACAATCTCGGAAAAATGCTGAACCTTCTCTAGGAGCCTGTCCGAGATTAGCGATCGTCGCGAGGATGTGCTGGTTTGAGTCAGATGTTTCGATCGTTTGAGGCGAATAGTGGGACTATTCAACGAAAAGGATCGGAAGATCTGGCCAAATCCAGCGCATCCGCAGTAGATGCGTCTAATCTCGGACAGGCTCCTAGCCAACCCCAAAAGTCCGTGGCGGTACCCCGACCCTCGTTACAGAAAAAACGCCAGAACCCGAAAAGTCCCGTTGATCTTCGATCGACAACCCCATTGGTGACTCTCACCCCCACACGATTTGCCTTCGAGCTACCTCTGCCTCCCAGCATTAACAGCCAATATGCGACAGTCAATGGACGACGTGTTCTGTCTTCAACCGGACGACGGTACAAGGCCGCTATCGCTCAAATTTTACTGGGAGCGTTGGCGCAATCACCCAACCGTGCCACCTTTCTGAATGCGGCTCAATCCCACTATCTTRCRCTCTCGATTCACTTTTATTTTCCGACATTGCTGAGGCGGGACCTCGATGGCGGACTAAAAATTGCCCAAGATGCGTTGTGCGAAGCCATGGGAATCAATGACAATCGCATCGTCGAAATTCACTTGTACAAATCCTTGGATCGAGAGTCGCCCCGACTCGATTGCGCGTTATCAACCACYAGTCCAGCGCCAATCCGAGCACCACGGAAAACCCGTTTACCCCGCCCTACGAATCGACGCATTCGATCGTAAGAACAAAAAGTACATACTCGAAGCACTGACAGGCATTCATGAAACAAGGCAGTCGTCGATGTATTGTCATTCTAAATAAGTTCCATAAACTCGAAATAGGAATTTCG
>LXTH01000081.1 GCA_001643555.1 Nitrospirae bacterium SPGG5
GGACTGAAGACACTTCGACCCTTTGAGCTCCTATCGCTAGTTGCTTACAAAGGGGAGGGATGATCAGGGTGAAGCCTCAAGAAAGCCTGGCCACTTTTCCCACGGTAGAAAACCCCACCAACCTCTTCTCCAGCGAGCCTTTCAGGAAATTACTCCCCCAAATTTACCCACTCACTTGGGAGAAGACCCAAAATTTAAAATGTTGGTTAAAAACGTATCCAACGGATGCGGATCAGGTTGGAGCTGCGCACCAGCCAGAGTCGCAGTCAGCGTGACACAAGCCATTATTAATACTCTCAGAAAGATAGACGGGATTTGAAGCCGTTTGCATTGTGTTTTCACCGTGCGCATTCCATGAAATCATTGTGGGTCGGAATGAACCACTATTGGAGGAAGACAGACTCTAATGGGTTGAAATGTTCTCGACGCACRAACGGAGTCGGAAAATYCATTGGAATCAGTCACCTCCAAATCCAACGCATCTTCATGTGTTRCTTCTCTGTCATTGGATCACAAGATGGATAGGGGGATTTCATGGAAAAACCCTAGCTAGACCAATATATCACCGTCCAATTTTTTATTGACAAGGGGCAAGGTGTCTGTTACGAATAATGCTAGGTGACAGAGTGGTCACTTCGGCATTTTTTGCAGCGTGGTTTGCGGGACAATGGGCGTCCTTCCCCAACGGGTTTTGGGAAAGGGCGTTTTTTTATGGCCAAATGTGCTGGGAGCCACATGCTGAGCGAATTTGTTTTCCGGGGAATCTAAAGATTCCTTACCCAATTGGTCGATAAGAGTATGTAGGCAAAGGCGCCGGTTCAACCAGGGAAAAAGTCCTTCCTTATTTTCTGGTCAACTCAGGCGCCTTTTGTGTTTCGAGAATAAAAAGACACGATGATTTCACATCCTGAAATGACTCAACCGGATTTGCTTGAACAGGTCGTGAGGGCGTTGACCGCTTTGGGTTCTCCTGAACGGCGAATCGATCAGGCGTTGGCGTTGTTGGGGCATGAGCCAGTTAAACCGTTGAAAGGAGCAAAAGCCCCAAAAGCCATGCCGGTCCTGATTGGTAAGAGTCCGGTCATGGAGGTGTTACATGCGGCGATTCAACGGATCGCGAATACGCCTGCGACCGTCTTGATTCGTGGAGAAAGTGGGACCGGCAAAGAACTCGTGGCGCGAAGCCTCCATGTCTCCAGTCGTCGTGCGGGCAACCCATTTGTCGTGGTGCATTGTGCTGCCGTTCCGGAGACTCTGATCGAAACGACCTTGTTTGGTCATGAACGGGGCGCCTTCACGGGCGCCCATCGACTGAAAAAGGGTCGATTAGAGCAGGCGGCCGGGGGAACGTTATTTCTGGATGAGGTGGGGGATATTCCCCTTTCCACGCAGGTCAAACTCCTTCGTGTGCTTCAGGAAAAGGAGTATGAACGGGTGGGGGGAAGTGAGAGGCTGAATGTCGATGTTCGCGTCATCGCGGCCACGCACCGGAATCTTGAAGCCATGGTGCAAAGCAGAGAGTTTCGGGAAGATTTGTACTATCGTCTCAATGTCGTCCCGTTGGTCTTACCGCCGTTGCGTGATCGCAAGGAAGATGTGCCGTTGCTCATCCGGCACTTTTTGGCCAAGTTCGATCAAGAACCTCGCCGGGGTTTCGAATTGGCTCAATCCATGGTGGATCTCCTGAAGGCCTATCATTGGCCTGGCAATATCCGGGAGCTGCAGAATTGTGTTGAACGGCTGGTGGTCCTGTCCGATTCACCCATCATCGATGTTGATTCCATTCCAGATTCGCTTACTTCGTATTTTGAACATATGCGGGCCGCTCGCCCTCTTCCAAAAACCAAGCTTCCCCACGCGTCTGCTCAGCAAACGCTCCCAGCCCGATTGGATGCGATCGAGCGGGATCGCCTTCGTGAAGCACTCACCAAAGCCGGGTGGGTCAAAGCCAAAGCCTCCAGGTTGTTAGGGATGACCACTCGCCAGATTTCTTATCGAATGCAAAAGTATCAGATCGTTGAAGAATCCTGACGCGCTTCAGTCAGTTATTTTCTCACTGGTCCAACCTCCCGTAAAACTGAACAATTTTGTCGGGTTGTGAACAATAGAGTGTGCCATGAACAAGATTGTCCGTTTTACCTAGGCATTTTCATCAATAATCGTTTGCATTGTTTGAGATTGGCAGGTGTTTAGTTTTGGCAGGGTCCTTGCAAGCAGATAATTAATGAATACTTTGATTGGTGAATCTTAAGAGAAAATAACACGGCATTGAACAGGTCGTGATCATCGAGCCCCACAATGCAGTGGTCTTGAGCGGATTATAAGCCTGATACCCAAACGATAAGTTCAGCCTCTTTGCAAAAAAGAGGTGATTGGCAAAGACGCCATCATTCCCAAGGTGGGCCCACGGACGGTCCCGGGAGAATGATGGCGTTTTTTTATGAAAATTTTAAAGGTAAGGAGACAAACACAATGTATATGGAAGATCTGAAGCGGATGGCAGAGGTTTCAAGAAAGAAGGCGGAATATTGTCTGAACGCCCCGGGTGGATATTTTTTGTTGTCCGCCCTGGCGGGAATCTATTTAGGGTTGGGCATTTGTTTAATTTTTAGCGTTGGGGCGCCTTTTGCAGCGGAAGGGTCAGCCGCGTTGAAATTAGTGATGGGTGTCTCTTTTGGGGTTGCCCTGACATTGGTGATCTTCGCGGGATCGGAACTGTTTACCGGCAACAATATGGTATGCACGATTGGCGCTCTGTCCCGGGCTATAACCTGGAAACATGTTGGTTGGATTTTTGCGTGGTCCTTTATCGGAAACCTCGTTGGCTCGTTAGCCGTGGCGTGGATGATTGTGCAATCCGGAGTCATGGCCAAAGCTCCGCAAATAGATCTGTTAATGAAGGTCGCGGCCATGAAAATGTCTGCCTCTGCGTGGGAACTGTTTATTCGCGGAATCTTGTGCAACCTACTCGTGTGCCTCGCCGTATGGATGGCGGCACGGACTAAAAGTGAAGCCGCAAAAATCATGCTGATCTTCTGGTGCCTGTTCGCCTTTATCGGCAGCGGGTTTGAACACAGCATTGCCAACCAATCATTGTTGGGCATGGCGCTGTTTCTGCCACATGGTGAGGCTATCTCCTGGAGTGGGTTTGCGTGGAACCAAGTCTTTGTGGGACTGGGCAACATTCTTGGCGGGGCCTTGTTGGTAGGTGGGGCGTATTGGTTAAGCAGCCCATATCGAGTCACGGATGCCTCCGCTATTCAATCTGAGTCGGCAGTCCTTGACAATGAATCGATCGGGCATCCGACAGAAGTCTTATCGGCAGCAAGTCCGGTTGTGCCGATGAACGCGGGATTTGTGGCAGAACTGAACCATGAACGAGGCGTACGATGAATAAAATGGAAGTGCTGAAACGCGAACGAGACGGGTTGGAGATTATTAAAGATATTCCGCTGTTTGCCAAAACAGGTTGGGAATCGATTCCGGAAGATGATATCCAACGTCTTAAATGGTACGGGCTGTTTTTGAGGAATCCCACGCCAGGGTATTTCATGATACGAGTGCGGATTCCCGGAGGACGCGCCACCTCAGCTCAATTGCGCACGTTGGCGGAGATAGCCAAGGCCTTCGGCAATGGGCAATTAGATTTTACGACTCGCCAACAAATTCAGGTTCGCCATCTTCAAATCGAACATGTCCCTGAAGTGTTCGCACGAATGGACGAGGTGGGCCTGACGTCGCTGCAAACCGGGTTGGACAATGT
>LXTH01000089.1 GCA_001643555.1 Nitrospirae bacterium SPGG5
AGGGTCAGTTAATAACCACCGGAGGGTCGATTTCGTTCTTTGGGGCGTGCCTCGTTGACCACTAGATTCCGACCTTGAAAGTCCGAGTCGTGTAACGCTGTGATGGCCTGTTCGGCCTCCTCGGCGCTGCCCATTTCGACAAACCCAAATCCTCTCGATCGTCCGGAATATCGATCGGTGACCACATTGGCCGATTGCACTGTTCCATGGGTCGCGAACAAGTCTTGAAGTTCCTGATCTGTTGTGGAATACGGCAGATTGCCCACATAAATCTTTTGATTCACCACTACCTCCATCGAAGAGTGATATTGTCTAGAGAGGTAGGAAAGAGAAAGAAAGGGCCAACGAGGAAGAGTTGGCAGATCGCATGACCTCTCCTTTGGGCTCACGCTTTTCGAACTGGGTCCTTCTCACCAGGCTACATTCGTTCTGGGCCCATTCCCGCTTGGCTCAACATCGCAAGGCCCATTGGCGATGCATTGCCATTTCAGCCTAGCACCAGTTGTTTCTAAGATCAACTGAGTTGCGAAGCCCAAACCGATTTCTTTGGCGTCACTTTCAACCCCTTCAAGAATCCTTTTCGAACAGGGGGAACCGGAGGTGAACGATGATTGGCTATTGAATGTGTAGGTCATCAAAACGAAAAGGCCATCTGAACAGGATCGTGAGAAACTGGAATGGGCAAGGTGATGAGGAAGGTTGTCCCTTGGTCGACCTGGCTACTGACCTCAATGGTTCCGCCGTGAGCCTGAATGATTTGATGGGCGATGGCGAGACCGAGTCCTGTCCCTTCGTGTTCTTGGCTTTCGTGTTTTGTGGTAAAAAACGGATCGAAAATATGCTCGAGTTCCTTGGGCCCGATACCGTGACCTGAATCGGAAATTTCTATTTGAGCCCAGGAACCACCGGTCGTATTGATGGCGGAATAGGTGCGGACGGATAAAGTTGGGTTTCCGCCATCCATGGCCTCAAGCGCGTTAAAAAACATATTCAGAAATACTTGCTGGAGTTGTTGCCGATCCAGGCGAAGCGAGGGCAGATCGGTCGCAAAATCTTTATTAATCCGGATCTGCTTGTCACCGGCTTTGATCTTAGTAGCGTAAAGGCCTGCATCAATAATGCTATGGATGTCTTCTTCTAAAAATTTGGGAATCGGATGATGGGAGTAATTGAGGACTTCCTGACAGAGCCGTTCAATACGCATCACATCATCCGTCACAATTCGGCCAAAATTCTGGATAAACTCGTGATCGCTCATGCGGTGAGGGGCGAGATGCACAAACGTTTTGATGGAGGTCAGTGGGTTTCGAATTTCGTGCGCAAATCCGCCAGCCATAATTTCCAGGGAGCGCAGTTGATTGTTCCGTTGGATCAACAGTTGGGATTGTTTCACCTCCGCATAGAGCAGGGCATTCTCCAAGGCAATGGCGGCATTTCGACCGAGCGACGATAATAATTGTAAATCTTCGGCAGAATAGCCGATGTCTGTGTGGCGCGGGCCAAGCATGCAAAATCCAATGAGTTGATGGTGCCTATTCAAAAACGGCAAACACACATCCACCTCGAGGGCTGTGAGTTGTTGCACCAATGGTCCAGGGTGGCCGTGCGTTTCCAAGTCCTCCAATTCAGCCCGAACCAGAGGTTCCTGGTGTTGGCGAAGTCGAACAGCRAGGGAGTGGGTCAACCCAAATCGRTGTGAGGACCCGCCCAGGTTGTTGGCGGGAGYCACGGGTCCATACAGGTTTTTCTGTKTGTCCCAAATATACAGCGTYGCATGACGAATAGACATGACCCGTCTGAGGGTTCCGGTGATTTCTTTGGTTAACGTACGGAAGTCAAGAATGCTGACCAAGGCCTTGGAAAATTCAGAAAGCGTCGTGGTCATTTCGTACCGTTCTCTAAAGAGTTTTCGCCCGATGGCTTCTTCGGCACGTGTTTTAATGGTGTAGGATCCAAGGACCAGAAAATGAAAAATCACCAACATCGTGGCAGAAAAGGGATAACTAATTGACCCAAAGTATAGGTGTTGGGCCCACAGCAAGACTCCAAAGGCGGGAACCGCCGCGACGAAGAACAGCGTGAGATAGGAAAGCCCCCTTTCCAACACGATCGACGTATCCATCAAACGGTATTTCACGATGGCGTAGGCCATGATGATGGGATATACCGGGATGGCAAAGTGTCCCCAGGGGTACACGTCGATGCCAAAGAGAGGGAGAAATTCGAGCGTTCCACCGGCATAACCGATGGCGGTAGCGATGAAGAAATATTTGATCTGGGTTCGCTTGACATCGGAACTACGTCGAAAGGCCTGCCCCAGAAGAATGTGGCTATATACGGTCAGCCCCAACCACCCAAGGGTAAAGAATGTGAACAGTAGAGGGCCTGGGACGGCGTAATAAAAAGAAGAAAACGCGAAACGGACACCTGAGAAAAAATGATGCGACGTTAGAATCAGGGGAACACAGAGTCCACCAAGGGCATAGGAGACAATTAAAAGCCGCGGGTGTGTCGTGTCGGAAAAGACACAGGTGAAATGAAAAAATAAAATTGGAATCCAAATCACGCTGATGGCGAATGTCAGGCGCCAAGCGAGCAGGGCTCTCACGGGGTCGGTTTCCAGAGCAATCCAGATGGATCCTAGACCCCACAGGGCAACAGAGACGGTAAAGGCGAGCCAGAGTTGGTTTAAGCGACGAGACGGGTTTCGAGAAAATACAAAAAACCCAAACACCAAAGAACTGATACTTGTGAGAAATCCTGCCAGTGCAAAGGCATTCATAATGGGGCTGTTGAATAATTAGAAATTTCTATATTACCGTTCGCATATGACTGTTCAATGAAACCTCAAAAGCAACAGGGGATGTTCAAAAAGGTGCGCTCAGCCAGATGGTCTCCAGGCTTCCCATCTGACTTTCCCAGGGGCTCTGCCCCTAGGACGGCCCAAACAGCAGGGCCTGTGACCCCTCGAAGGGGGAACACCCCCTTCGAACATCCCCCCCACCGAGTGGTACTGACTACTCGGTGTGCAAGGTCGCAGGCGCTTTGGCGAGGGGAGCGTACTCATAGTACGTGAGCACGACAAAGGGCCGAGAACGCCGTTGACGCCCCCCCGCCTCCGCGGGGGCATGCTTTTTCAACATTCCCTGTTAGATGTGGAGGACTGGCGGAGGTCGAGAAGAGTAAGGTTGGATGAAGTGATGGGAAGAGCAATCGTTTTGTTGAGAAAGGACATTTCCCCAAGCCAGGCCATAGGATGGCGAGGAATTTTGGTCAACAGTTCCAAAAGATTCTACAAACTGTTTTTTGAGSGGYCCATCTGATGAAGAATTCAGGRCAGAAAASGTAATTTCYGTGTGACTCAASGCRTGAGAGTGMCCATGRGTGTGACCCGGAAAYCCGACAAGATGAGTTTGYTTTTCTGAAGAGTGATRGGAGTCGTTCCCAAACTCGCAGGGTAAATCTTGAGAAAGCACAGAGTGGGCAAGSCCRCCATGTTGGTGGTGRRTWCCSCCATGGGCATGATCTGCTTCRGGRTGRACATGAAYCARCGGAAAGATGGYWACCCARAGAACCATCCASGAYASCGTYAATGCAKACATCAGCCCTGGTCGACGAAACCGGCTGAGCATCAGRYAMMCCTCCARAMMAATCAAAARGAACTTCASSCWTYGSTATTATCCATATTWGTCGGACGTAAGTAAAACTTTATTAATTGCGGGTCTTCGCGAAACTGAGTGGACAGATTTACCGGAAACT
>LXTH01000101.1 GCA_001643555.1 Nitrospirae bacterium SPGG5
TCGTCTGATGGAGCTATTTCTTCGATCAGGGCTTCGCCTAAATGATTTTCCCAGGAGTAGGGAATGAGATTGGTGAGTGGTCCGGCAAGGGCCGGGACCCCTTTTGCGTACACAACCCAGAGGAGCGGGATGGCCAAGAGTCCCGCGGCGACGGTAAGCCAGACACGGCGAGTACGGGTGTGCGGGTTATGAAGATGTCCGACTTCACCGGGCGCAAGACGATTAAGGGCTACTAAAAATTTGGCATCGGCCACGACTAGCAGATCGTGGTGATCATCCCTTCGCTCTAGCCGAACTTCCTCTCCTTCATAGTGTCCTTGGGTTTGATGGATTTCTGTATATGGCCAGAGGCAGGGTCGATCGGGCGTCCCATGAATTCTGAGTCCCGTCGGAGTGATGTCTATGGATACGCGATGAGCGATTGGACTCTGGCCATCGAAGTATTGACCGTGCCATGTTGAGGATGCCGACATGAATACCCTAGAGTCTTGAATTATCGTAGGCCAAAATACGTTCCATAAATCCGAAATACGAATATCGAAATCCGAAAAAATCAGAATGATCAAATTGAAAAATTCGAATTTTGGATTTGTTTCGAAATTCGATATTCGAGTTTCGGATTTATTCTATTGGCCTTTGCCATCTGCAGAAGCGGAAGTTAATGAAAAGAAGTACAAAATGAATAGTGTGTCCGACAGGAGAGAATGGTTATCCGAGATCAAACCCTGTGTCAAAGAACCCGGCCAATTCTTCACCCATGGGCGAGGCGGTGCCAGCTTCTTGAACGACCTGCTTAAGATTCAATGGGCCTTGGAGTCCGACGTGATAATACAGGAACTGTAGATTCCGAGTCTGGACCCAGGGCCAGGCAAGTCCGAGGGTACCGATCAACAGGAACAGATTGGTGAGTTTCAATTCGAATAACCCTTTCCCTGTCATGGTCGCGTGAAAGCGGGCAGGGCCAAACGTGGTATGATTCCACATATAGCGTTGTTTGGTGGCCTGGAACCAAAACCAATTACCGATGACAAAAGGGATTACCGTCGATACCATGGCCATCGTTGTCCAAAAGACGATATTGATGACTTGGTTCGGGTTAGCCTGGCCTGCCAGGAACGACGTGGCCAAGAGGACCGCCTCTGCCGTGATGAGCCCCAGGATCAATAACCGGAAGGCCTTGAAATAGATCGATCCTAATTCTTTGGCTTCTCCATCAAAACCAAACGCTCGATTGCCAAAATGTGTTCCTGACACGAGAAAGGCTCGTTTGGCATTGTCGAAAACCGGGTAATAGATCCCCAGTGTCAAAACCGAAAAGAGCATACCTTTTAGATACAGCGTGAAAAAATCTTTGGCAGAGTTACGGAATGAAAAGTAAATGCCACGCCAAGAGGTCCGGCTCATGCGATAGCGATGTGATCCCACGATGGCGATGGGAATGAAGCACAAGATGAACAGACCCGCCAAGATGTTCACACCCCATTGGAGCATGGCATCGGATTGTACCATGCCCGCATAGCTTAAGGCTGAGTAGGGAATACCAAAGACTGCCACGGCCTTCATCCATCCCTTCAGCAGTTCCCCTCCCGTCCCATGAAAGGCCAGCCGAGCGCCAGCAAATTTCGTTTGACTGTGGAGGTATCGACGAATTTTGATTCGAGCCCAAAACGAATACACGCCGAAGGTCAGGAGCGTGAGTAACGTATTCATCGTGAACATGCCAAACAGTGAACCCCCGGTTCCTGTAAAGAACGGGCGCCTGAATCGATCTGGGGCTTGTTCAATGTTCTGCGCCGGGATGTCAGGGGGAGGCGGCTCGGGATGGTGTGTGCCTTGATCCAATTCTGGAGTTTTTGGAGCGGTCGCTGCTTCTGCAAGATTGTCCGAGGTCGCGGATGCAGTCGTCGGCTGTGTGGGGCTTGTGTCGGATGCGGGGCCAGATGCCTCAAGTCGTTCCCTTGCCTGTTCGTCTTGGATGACTTCGGAGACGTCAGTGGCTCTCTCCATCACTACCTGAATAGAAATTTCTGCTGCGGCTGCCGCCAGGGAAAGTTCTGGTGGTGGCGATGTTTCTGGCATGTTGCTGGATTCGGGTACTGTGGAATGTTCAGGTTTAGCCGATGATGCCGCAGACGCGGCGAGTTGTTCCTCAGGAGATGAGGAGTCTGCCGGCTGATCGTGTTCTGATGCTGGTGTGATTCTTGTCGGTTTCCACTCAGCCGGTGTGGGGTCTTGTTGAGATTGAACTGAGCCACTGTTTGGCCAATCCATCATGACTTGGCTTGAGTCATCGGAAGCGGGGTCATTTTCTGTGGGGGCCGTCTCTGCCTGTTGAGCTTCGGGTTGGGGTTGTTCCTGATCTTCAAGAACTGCCGCCCAATCATTTTCCAACGATGCGTCAGTTGATGGAGGCTTCTCCTCATCGGATGAATTTTGGGAGACAGCCTCGGGCTGCGCCTCAGTTTT
>LXTH01000170.1 GCA_001643555.1 Nitrospirae bacterium SPGG5
CCGAGTGACTCTTCCAGATGTCTTTTCCAGGACACTCCCTGGCCCAACCATGACACGCTCCCCATTCGGCAATTTCAAAAGAGCCTGATACCCTCGTTTTCCAGAAATGATTCCGAGTAGCGTCACTGTGCTCCCAGGGTTTCCTGAATCCGATAATTCAGTAGCGTCAGACTCGTCTGGGGAACCGGGAAATGGCAAAGGAACAAAAGGATCTCGACGGTTTCCAACGTGATAAGTGTAGGGTTGACTCACAACCTGTTCAAAGAGCGATTCTGCCAATTCCAAGACAGGAGGAGGCTCCGGCATCTGTGCCGAAACACAAACGGGATCGGCGATTCCCATTCCGGTTATTCCCAGGGTTAGGGAGGCCGCAAAAAAAATGTTGGGCAAACATGGAATCCGCTCCATCATTGTGCCTCTAGCCTTTATTGGTTATCCGTTCATCAATGACAGACATGTGGTTATTGTCGGCAAGGGTTTGGACATTCCTACTATATCCCATCAAATCAATAATGGCCCGAACCATAGGAATTCCGTCATCGGTATCATCACCGTGCATCGTGAGTGCCGTCACACCCATCGTCTTGGAAAGATACTGCATGTGCTCAAGGAACTGAGCCACATGATGATACCCACCCTCCACTTGAAGTTGAAGGTACGTGGCGTGGACCTGACTTGACGACTCGATGTCCCGTTTCTTCGGTTTCCACAATGTTAAAATAATTCCGGTTTCTTGAGCGATGCTCGACATATCGGAAAGGACCTGACTCATTGGAACATCTAACCCAAGTCGCTCCTCTTGTCGAGACACTATGGACTGCCACTGCAAAAATTCTTTCTGCGCTTTGCCAAGCTGGTTTTCGGATTGGGTCTCGAGCTTCAACGTACGATCAAGAATTCGCAATTCTCCTACCAATGTATCGATCTCTACCACGAGGGGTTCCGCAATCAACCAATAAAACCCCACCCCAGATATGGCTAGAAAGAGACCAACCAGAGAAACCTTCTGCACAAATGGTGTCACCTCGAACCATTCAAGAAGACGTGACATGGTGTAACTCTGCTCTCAAAAGAAGGTTCATTGTAAAATTATATTTTGAGGGTTTTCCCGATACTTGTCCTGTTTCAAGAACCGTCACCTCTTGAAAGAACCCATCCCGTTTCAAGTATTGCACGAACTGAACAATTTGGGCTTTGGAGTCGGCAAACCCCATGAGCGTGACTTGGTCCTGTTGCATTTCTAGTCTGATCAACCAGAGTTTTAAAGGATCCAGGCTACGACTTACCGTGTCCAAGAGTTGAATCGACCGTCGCTGCTGACCCATCAAATGCGTGACGTGTCGACTCCTTTTCCTCAAGTCTGCCGTGTATCGATTGATCTCCTCAAGTTGGCTATACGTACGTTCCCATTCCGCAAGCTGTGTGGTTTTTTGCTCCTTCTCCTTTTGAAATTGCCCGAGGGATTGATCCAAATCCGCCCAGACGAATCCGCACACAGCTATCGTACCCAGAACAATCAACAGCACGACGGCGGCTTCGCCCTGACACCGCCGACGTTGACGGTGTTCATTCTCAAGTGTACAACGAAGAAGATTAATGGCGATCATGACAAAGCTCTCATCCGTGTTGGGCTCGGAGAGCCAATCCCCCTGCTACGCCGGAAAAGGGAGCCAAGGGCCGAGCACTCCTTCTCCCTCTACTCCATTCTAAAGATGCGACAGGATCGATGAGAGAAAGAGGAAGCATGAGCGATTGCCTGAGTTCTTCTAGAAACTGGGAACTGTTCCAACCTCTTCCACCGAGAAACACACATTCAATATCCAGATCAGGCTGTAATTCTCGCGCACCTTCCACGGTTCGCTTCAATTCACTCACGATTTCAAACCAAGACATCTTTTCCGACAGGGAAGAATCCGTCTCTTGAGAAGCCTGGGCCTCATGGAACCACTGAGGTTGGTCTAAATTCTCGGACGTACCATCGGCAACGCGTTGAGTGGAAAGAGAAGGCACATTCACATCACGCAGGAGGAGTGGTTGGCCCTGTGCCACCACCACGACATTCATTATGCCACCATCGAGATTGGCAAGGAGGTAAGAGTTGTGGGTTTGAACCTCTGCATTCAGTGAAGCCAAATTGAGACATGCGAGGGCCTCGACATCACAAATTACCGGATGCACATTGACTTCTTCCAACACATCCCTTCGCTCGTCAACCGCATCGCGCTTGGCCGCCACCAAAAGAAGGGCAATCTCTTCGCTGCTGGCGACCTGGGAAACTGATGAACACACAGAAAAATCAAGATACACATCATCGGGATCATAGGGAATATAGTGAGCACCCTCCCACCTCAGGTAGGCGTCCAGGTCATGGTGATGACGTGTCGGCACATGAATGCGTTTCACCATTACCGAAGCCCCATTGACCGCCATCGCCACGGAAGCACCTTTGAGTCTGTATTTGTGAACAAACGCATGCAGAGTTGCAACAAGTGATGATCTATTGGTGATCCTCCCTTGTTCAATGACATTGGGGGCAAGGGGTTCAGATCCCCACCGACTGACATGATCGCGGCCTCGTCGATGTTGCAACTCAACAAACGTAATGGCATGTGACCCCATATCCAAGCCAATCGTAGAATGGGATTTCGACCATGGCCAAAACGTCTGAAGTTTTTGAAAAATTGTTGATGGTCGAACGGTAGGCATCATAGAAAAACGGCTCGGCAACACAACGAAAAACTCCCGCCTGGCTCAGGAATAACCTGGAACACGGGCAACAGAGGGTACCTACCCAACCCTACACTGTTGGCCGATTTTCCGTCAAACGAGACGGGATTCACACTCTTGGTTATACCTAGAAACGGCAGTTGGGCGCAAAAAAGCCGTGTAAGATATTGGTGTGCATGGTGAAATAAAAAAAGTCGTGGTCACCTCGGTGGTGATGAGACATTTTTTTATTTTGCGAGGTGCCTGTCCAAGATTAGCGATCGTGACGAGGGGGTGCTGGTTTGAGTCAGATGTTTCGATCCTTTGAGGCGAATAGTGGGACTATTCAACGAAAAGGATCGGAAGATCTGGCCAAATCCAGCACMYCCGCAGTAGATCAGTCTAATCTKGGACAGGCTCCTGAGCTTGCGCGGACTTTTGTGATCCAACTGCTGCTTCTAGGTTCAATGATGGCCCGAAGATTGGATGCGAGATTGAGCTAGTTATTTTCTCGCAGGTCCTAAGATGGATGTTTGACAACAACCCCTCAAACGTTCTCAAGCCAGAGATTGGCTACGACCATTGGCTGCCTCAACACAGCGCATCCAGATCCATTCGGCCACTCGCACGCAAACCGCCAAACCGACAGAGAGCATCACAATCTTCCCCCTCTGAAGTCCGTCCCCTTAAATTTGTCCCCGCAACGCGGCCCAGGCCAATCCGAAATATTCGTAAAACGCACGCTGAGCCATGTTTAATGACCTTGCACTGGGAAACAGACCCCACCACCGATATTGAGGGTTTGGGCGCACCTGGTGGCCAACCGGAGCGGCAATAGGAGAAAGCCCCCATTTGTGAAACAGTGCCATGGAACGTGGCATATGCGACGCTTCCGTGACAAGCACCAGTACATCCTGAGTCACGATGTCGGCAATAAATCGCGCCTGATCTTTCGTATCACGAGAATTTGACTCGGTGACTAAATCTTCCTCTGGTACCCCAAAGCTTCGTGCAAATTGATACATTAAACCAG
>LXTH01000162.1 GCA_001643555.1 Nitrospirae bacterium SPGG5
TCGGCGAATAGCCTCAATGGCCTTCTGTTGTCCACCGATTTGTTCCCAGGTGACGTTGGGTGTTTCATCGAGCATATACTTGGTGTTTTGGGTGCTCTCGATTCGTTCGATCCCTAATCGCTGCGTGGGGTCGAGTCTGAGTTCATCGCCAGGCTTTAACGGAAGGTCTTTGAGAACATGGCTCAAGTCAATAAGTTGCCCAGGCCGACCGGCTTCGGAATCGAGGCGAACCCGGCCATCTGTGAGCAGTTCCTTGATTTTGACAATCGGACCGCTCCGATCAAATCCCAACGTGCCAATGAGGGCGTAGGCTTCATTCACTAAGATTTGCGCGCCAATCTCGAGTTCATCTGGATTTAGTTGAGGGTCAATATTGGCATAGAACTCACTGCCCCCCACGGAAATACGAGCGATCCCCTCAGWAGGTTTATCAAGTAGGGTACCAATGCGGTTTGCAGGTGCCGTGAGTTTCTCCACGACGCTTTGCAGTTTTTTTATTTCGGCTTCCCGTTGTTGTTGCGACACGCCTTCCTGCAACAGTTGATGCTGAATTTTATAGAGCAACTTTTGCTGGGGTGCGTCATCTGGAAGCGTGGCTAAGCATTCATCAATGAGAACGAGAGGGTCTGTCTTGGCCGGCTGTTCCCCCCCTGGCCCAGTATCCTCTGGTATGTGAGATGGTACTCGATCACTCATAATGTCTTACTTCCGGTTTATATTTAAGAGTTCCCCTACCTCATGGTCCTTACTATTCTTTATTGTACCTATCCATTCCCTTAACGCTACAAGAAATTTCTTGAAAAATGAAGYANGATYKCTAAAAGGGTACCACCTTATGAAAYGATAACACAAAAACTTTGGCCGAATGGAACKNGGCTTCACCCATAGGTCGTTGCCTGTTCATTCATCCAATAGTGAATAATGGTACGGTTTTAAGGTGAGGAGCCCGATAAATCGGGCCAATACAATACACTTCACACATGATATCTATGATCACAGGCAGGTGGGGATGCGAGGCTGTGCGTGTAGGCTAACGAAAGAAATCGTGCCCAATGCTCGGTTAGATTAGGCCGACTTCCGGATTAATTGAGGGGTGGTTTCTCCTCGAATCACTGCATCGGTGATGACGACCTCTTGAATCCCTTCCAACGCTGGTGTGTCATACATCAAATCAAGCATCTTCTCTTCCAGAATACTTCGTAACGCGCGAGCACCGGTTTTCAATGTAGCGGCTTTATGAGCAATGGTCTGAATCGCTTCGTCCGTAAAGACCAGGTCGATCCCATCGAGTTCAAACAATGCCCGATACTGTTTGGCTAGTGCATTTTTTGGTTCGGTCAGCACTCGTACCAAATCCGACTCACTCAAGTCCCTGAGTGTTGTCATAATGGGAAACCGTCCGACGAATTCAGGGATCAATCCGTACTTCAGCAAATCTTCCGGTTGAACAAGAKGGAGYAAYTCACTRGCATGYGAYTGGGTTTGCGCTTCAGGGTTGGCRCCAAACCCAAGCCGTTTATGACTGGTGCGTTGGGCAATGATTTGATCCAAGCCSACAAACGCTCCACCACAAATGAACAAGATGTTCTKRGTATTGATCTTAATGTATTCTTGATCGGGATGCTTTCGYCCGCCTTTGGGAGGAATATTGCAYRTKGTCCCCTCCACGAGTTTGAGCAARGCTTGTTGCACRCCTTCACCCGARACATCACGAGTAATCGASGCGCTTTCSGAYTTGCGACTGATCTTATCGATCTCGTCRATRTAGATRATKCCGGTTTCGGCYCGTTTGGCATCAAAGTCACAGGATTGCAGGAGCTTRAGCACGACRTTTTCRACRTCTTCACCCACGTACCCGGCTTCAGTGACCGTCGTCGCATCGGCAATGGCAAACGGCACTYGGAGCATMCGKGCMAGKGTTTGYGCCAATNAAGKTTTTCCCGKYCCCGTCGGTCCAATGAGTAGGACATTGCCTTTCTCCAACTCTACATCCTTGATGTCTTTCCCACTGAACACGCGTTTGTAGTGATTATGCACAGCGACAGCCAGGACTTTTTTCGCTTGCTCTTGTCCAATCACATATTGGTCGAGAATGGCTTTAATATCAGGTGGCCGGAGCAGTTGAAAATCTTGAGGAGGCGATAGGACTTCCAAAGGTTTGGGAGCATGTTCCGCCAGAAAACGCCCACAGAGTTGAACGCAGTCGTTACAGATTAACAGGGTGGTATCATTGCGACACGTTCCACAGGTGTATTTCGAGGGGCTTTGAATAAATCCGGAAACGGCATTTTGCGTCTTCCCGCAAAAGGAACACATTGGTTCAGAGGTCCCTTGTTTCGAATCCCAAAACGGCATGGATTACTTCCTTGGTTGAAGCCAATAACGTTCAGTTAATGTGAATGTGGGCAATACGAATTCACTACGTAATCAACCTGAATTTATCATAGACTGAAGATGGGCTTATTTCAAATGGAAAGGTAACAGACCATCACTCGTCCCTGATTGGTCGATTCTTTTGACCAATTTGCGGAGAAGATGGTAGATAGGTTTCAGGTAAATCATAATTGATCTTTTGAGTATTGGGTATTTCGTGCAAGATATCTCTCCCACTCTTTCCTTGATTCTTCAACAACCAGGCAATTTGGCTTTATCAGGCAATCTTACCTTTGCATCAGAGACAGGCATTGCCCATGTTTCACTGCGCCGACAACAGAGTGGGCATTGTGTTGTCTATGGCCCACACGGACGACGAATTCTTTTGACAGACCCAGATGGCAACCCACTTCAAGAATGCGAATGGGCACAGTCTTCGGATGGTAGTATTCGTTTTGTGTCGGCTCGGCTGTTTCTTGATTGGAATCAGTGGGTAGGGATCAAACCTTCCGGGCTGATCAACACCATGACCATGGACCTCTCCACCCGACCTGGTTGGCAATCGCTGACCCGCCAGGATTTACGCCACATGGCCTCAAAGGCGATGGGTGTGACACTAGGGGAAGTAGAGTTTTTCTATACCGACGATGATTTGCTCATCGAGCCATGTGGACAGGCCACGATCCAACAGCGAAAGGATGCATTGTATATTTTGGATGATGGCACGTTTTATCATGCACGTTTTATGTCCTGCATGAGTGCCATGCACTGGGAGGCAATAGATTATCTTCCGGTCGTTGAGCTTTTTAAATCGTTGTTGCCGGGAACGGGGAGTGCGACCTTCGAATTAATTCGTGGGCTCTATGATGACCAAAATCCTCACAGCCCGAGACCACTTCAGTATCGCGGCATCCCAACCTATCCATCTCAAGCAGCTTTTGGTCTGTTCAGTAATTTTTTCACTGCTTCATACTCGGGACAAGAAAGTCCTTTTTCAGTATTTATGGATACACCGCGTTCTCATGAAGTATCGTGGTTGCCGAATGCGGACCCGCCGGTTCGCTATATTGATTCCTCGCACAATGTGTGTCTGACGATTAAGCAAGGAAAAATTCAGAAAGCCACACTGACGACAGATTCGACAGGTCTGCCATTCTCCACTCCTAATTCACAAGGGTTTGCCCCTTGTGCCCGAACATTGGCCATACAAAACAATCAACTGATACTTCAGGATTACACATCGACGGAAACTCTTCCGGTGAGTTCGAATTGGGGTGTAATCTCT
>LXTH01000247.1 GCA_001643555.1 Nitrospirae bacterium SPGG5
GGTGGGATTGGTCGTACCCTAAGGTTCCAAGCATCTCGAGACAGCGTCCGGTCAAATCGGCAGTAGGCGGATCAAGCAACGCCTGATGATCGGCAAAGGGAATTTTATTGAAAATCAGCCGGTCATTGTCCTTATCATAGGCACCCCATCCCCCATTCGAGCTTTGCATAGCCAATGTCCATTGGCTCCCTCGGCTAATCGCATCGTCGGCATCCGCAGGGTAGCAGGATTCGAGTTTCGTCAAGGCGGTGACCACGGCCGCGGTATCATCGACATCGGGATACCATTCATTTTCAAATTGGAAATACCACCCGCCGGGTTTTGCTGAAGGCGCAGACACAATCCAATCTCCAACCGACGACGTTTGACAGGAACGCAACCAGTCCGCGCCACTGGACAGAACGGGGTGATCCAAAGGAAGTCCTCGTTCAATGAGCGCATTCAAGGTCAAGGCCACGTCCCAGACCGGGGAATGACAAGGTTGCAGGTGCAGCCGATCAACCCGTTGCCCATTTTCAGTCACCGGCGTTTCAACCTCCAAGGCTTCGATCTCAAGCAAGGCTTTGGCGATGAGGGGATGCGTCGTGGGATAGCCAAGCGCACGCAATGCAAAAATAGAATTTGCCATAGCTGGATAGATCGCGCCAATTCCACCATCACCCTCCATGTGCTCCAGCATCCACACCTCAGCCGTTTTCACCGCCTTCTTGCGTAAGGCAGCAATGGGATACCGTTCATAAATCTTGAGAATTCCATCGACCCATACAAAGAAGTTTCGCCAACTGATCAAGGCTCGATCTTTTTGGAACGGCGGTTCGGCCCGATACCGAACCTGTTCACGAGGCGTGAGATACAGCTCGTCAATGCCTTCTTCAGGAGATACGTCGCAGGATCGTCTACAGGCAAAAATGATCAGCAGAGGGACAATGACGGCTCTGGACCAATAAGAAACGGCATAGATATTAAAATAGAACCACTTGGGGGCAAGAATAATTTCTGGCGGCATACTCGGGATACCTCGCCAATCATATTGTCCGAACAGCGCCAGCGTGATCTTGGTAAACACATTTGCCGACACCACCCCGCCCTTTGCCAAAATGGCCTCCCTGGCCATTCGCATACATGGATCCTCTGGCGACAGCCCAGTTAATTTCAGTGCAAAATAGGCTTTGACTGAAGCACTGATATTGAGGGGTCCCCCGTTATAAATGGGCCATCCCCCATCCTCCAATTGTGTATGTTGCAAATATCGAACGGCTTTGGCTTCCCGCTCGGTATCAACAAGACCAAGATACCGGCGAAGCATGAGGTACTCCGAGGTTAAGGTCGAATCGGCTTCCAACTCGTCAACCCAAAATCCTTCAACAGGATCTTGTTGTCGTAGTAACCAGGTCTCACTCCGTTGCAAAGCTTCTTCGAGGGACTCGGCATGACCTACGGTGGAATGGGTGGATCGATCTTGTGATATTTCACTGGCCGGTTCGGGATTCGGATTATCCGAAACGAGTTTGAGGGAAGGACTCTTTCGGTTCCGAGAACGAGGATTGAATCCTGCGGGAACGGAGGAGAAAAAGCTCTCAGACAACCGTCCCAGAAGATTCTTAAACAAATCCATATTTGAAACGTATGTTCGCTGGTAATGAGAGAGGAGGGTTGCTAAGAACAACCACGAAATCAACTATATACGGACAGAAAGAGACACCGCATGGTCCTATGCCTGGTGGCTTATAACAAAGGGGTAGAAGAAGTGTCAAGGAAAATAGGTCTACCGTCGGTTTGTGATGGAAGGGCAAGGGCTACCCAGCCCATTGGATCAGGCTCGACATCAATTATTGTTGGGTGATTAGGCCTTCGTCGAACAATACAAGCACGAGAAACACCCCGAAGCACTACGGGAAGTCTCGAAAGGCCAGAGACGATCCGTCGCTTTGTCCCCCAAGGATTGTCAACAACGTTCTCAGAGTAGAAATGAGCGATGGGTCGTGTTTATCGATTCGGTGCGTTCACGATGGCCAAGGTCAGCAATCATTTTGGAGTACACTATACGACGGTGAGCCGAGCCATGCGAGGAATTGAAAGAGCCAAGGGGAATGTGAGAACTGTTCCCAGTTTCTGACCTTAGGGTTCGTGGTAAACACGGGCAAAATTTTCGCGTTCAGGATGAGACGTCGTTGATCACATTGACCAACATTTTGCTTTCATTAATGGTCCAGACATCACAGGTAGAATCTCCATCAATGTTCCCGATAGCGACAGCCGTAAAGCCAGAACGCGAAACGGCATCAAGCGTGGAGGCTGTACAGCCGGTTGGGAGGGTCCCTAAACTCGTATTGCCCAATTCATAATAGTAATGAGACACTCCATCCAAACCAAAACCAATCGCATTAAAATCGTCCACATATGTATTGTGTTCTACAAAATACGCAATTTCAGTGGTATGAAGATTCACCAAATTCATCTTGGCTTCAGATTGTTTGGCTTTCGCCTGCAATTTGGAAAACTGTGGAATGGCAATAGACGCCAACACACCGATAATGGCCACCACGATCATCAGTTCGACTAAACTGAACCCTCGTTGATGGTGAAACATGTTGGTCATGCGACGCTCCTTTGGATCGATGTTCCGAATTTGATCAGGAATGCTCTACGCGGATCTCGTCAAAAAAAATAATCGGTACCTTCCTACTCCACGTAACCACCAAGACTCCCAAGGCCACGAATAATCAGCAAGACCACAAGACAACACTATTCGGCATAGGTCCTCACCTGTGGCTGTGGAGGTAATTCGCTGCCAGCTTCAAGTGGCTCTCCGAATCCCGCATCTCGAAAACGATCTTGGAGTTTCCCATTCGTCGGGTCTAATTCGATCGATCGTAACCAAGACTGCTTGGCTTTATCACGGTCATTCTGTAAAAGATAGATTTCTCCCATATGCTCAAAAATTACCGGGTCATCCTTGACCAACTCAGCCGCACGTTTTATTTCGACAAGAGCATCCTGCAC
>LXTH01000072.1 GCA_001643555.1 Nitrospirae bacterium SPGG5
CCTCCCTTGGAAGAGTTCTTTTTACCAAAGGTCGATGATGTGCTTCGAGCGGCTCGTCAATTGGCAACGTATTGAGAGGAAAAAAACGCGAATCGAATTCGTAAAGGGTGAAGCGTAAAGACAAGAAAATTTTCATTTCTTTCGAATCACGCATCACAGTTCACGCATCACGTCCGAAAGACGGAGGCAGACATGGCGACAGATATTATCATGCCACAATTAGGTGAAAGCACTGCCGAAGGCACCATTTTGAAGTGGCTCGTGGCCACAGGAGCCCATGTGGAAAAGGATCAGGCCCTATTGGAGGTGGAGACGGATAAAGTGGCACTCGAAATTCCCTCCCCTGAGTCCGGTTCACTCATGGAAATTCTGATTCAGGAAGGGGAAACGGTTCCGGTGGGAACACCCATTGCCCGTTTGGCCGTCGAGTCATCTAACGTCGCACCACAACCAACGTCCAACGGGCAAAAGGATTCAGAGAAGATCATACCGCCCGACTCAGATCCCCATCTCCATCTTTCTCCCGCCGTCAAACACTTAGCCAAGGAACACGGCGTGGATCTTTCTACAATACAAGGAACTGGTAGAGAAGGACGTATCACCATACGAGATGTTCGCCCCCTCATAGCCACCAAACAGGATACCATAGAGGTTTCCGCCAATGGGAAAGGCCAATCCGTTGGGCAAGACCATAGTTCCCAGGATACCGTGATTCCTCTGACGTCCATGCGGCAAACCATCGCTGAGCGGATGATGGATAGTTGTCGGACAGCCGCCCATGTCACCACRGTTTTTGAAGTKGATTTTTCAGCAATCGAACCCACTCGYAAAAAYCTCAAGCTCACMTACTTGCCGTTTGTTGTTCAAGCCGTAGCACAGGCCTTGAAAACCTACCCTCAGGTGAACTCGTCATGGAGYGAKWCCGGKATCGTSATGAAGRRTSATATCAACATTGGGATTGCAGTCGCCCTTGACGATGGCCTCTTGGTGCCCGTGATCCGTCATGCTGATCAAAAAGACGTGTCTCAACTAGGGGAGGACATCGCCGATCTGGCTCAACGCGCCCGATCCAAGCAACTCATCCCGGATGAGGTTCAGGGAGGCACGTTTACCATTACCAATCATGGCAGCTCGGGAAGTCTGTTGGGGACCCCCATCATCAACCAACCCGAAACGGCCATCCTGGGTGTCGGCGCAATTCAAAAACGACCCGTTGCCATCAATGATGCGATTGCAATCAGACCCATGGCCTATCTGAGTTTATCGTTTGATCATCGGATGATTGATGGAGCCATGGCGGATCAATTCATGCAGAAGGTCAAACACATCATTGAGTCGCAGGAGTGGTGAAGCCACYATGAACRMAMAMAACAMGCCMGTCATCGTCAGTGCGGTCAGAACTCCCCTGGGAAGTTTTAGCGGGGKGTTTAGTYCCCTGTCAGCCACCAAGCTGGGAAGTGTGGCCATCGCGGAAGCCCTAAAACGAATCGRTCTYCCCGGAGAGCAYGTAGACAGCGTGTTCATGGGATGCGTGTTGGCAGCTGGTCTTGGTCAAGCTCCAGCTCGACAGGCATCGATCGRAGCAGGAATCCCTCACTCCGTTGGAGCCACCACCGTCAACAAAGTCTGTGGTTCAAGTTTGCAAACCGTGATCATGGCSTCYCAACACATHCAASTGGGGGACGGAAACATTTTYGTGGCTGGTGGCATGGAGCATATGACCAACGCACCCTATCTGCTCACGCGAGCMCGSCAGGGGTATCRACTGGGCCACGGCGAACTGGWGGACAGTCTGATCAAAGATGGGYTGTGGGATGTGTACAATCARTTTCACATGGGACATGGCGGGGAGCTGTGCGCAAAGAAATATGGCATCWCGCGCGCAGAAGCCGATGAGTTTGCTYTAGAGAGTTATCGCCGGGCTCGAATGGCCATCGCTTCAGGRGCATTCAAAAASGAAATCGTCYCGGTRGAARTTCCTCAGAAAAAAGSAGACCCGCTCATTGTCATCGACGATGAAGAACCTAATCGGGTCAATCTGGAAAAAATGCCTTCCTTGAAACCCGCGTTTCAGGACGACGGGGTGTTGACCGTGGGCAATTCCCCATCTTGTAACGACGGGGCTGCCGTCATGGTGGTCATGGAAGAACAGGAAGCGATTCACCGAGGCATGAAGCCACTAGCGAGAATCGTGGGGTATGCCGGAGCCGCGTTGGCACCTGAGTGGTTCACCATCGCTCCGGTGGATGCCGTGCGAAATCTTCTCAAGCGAACCGGCCATACGATTGACCAAATCGACCTTTTCGAAATCAACGAGGCGTTTAGCTCTGTGGCACTGACCGTGAACCGGGAGCTTGGGCTGGACCCATCGAAAGTCAACGTGAATGGAGGCGCAGTGGCTCTTGGACACCCCATCGGCGCAACCGGCGCTCGGATTCTCACCACGCTGTTATACGCGCTAGAGGCCCGAGGAGGGCGATTGGGTATTGCTAGTCTGTGCATTGGCGGAGGCGAAGCATTGGCTGTGATGATTCAGAAGTGTGATGCGTAAAGAAAGCTAAGGAATTTTTTGGTTTTACGCATCACGCTTCACAGGTAACGAGACATGACACTTTCCGACATCACACGAATTGGGATCATCGGTGCTGGTCAAATGGGAGCTGGCATTGCCTTGGTCAGTGCAAAAGCAGGCTTTGAAGTCTTGCTGCTGGACGTGACTCCTGAGCGCCTCACCAAGGCGCTTGCTGGAATTCAGAAAGGGTTTACCAAACAGCATGAAGCCGGTGAGATGACCGCATCGGAGGTTGTGGAGGCGGCGAGTCGAATCAAGACATGCCAGTCTCTCGATGCCATGGCCGAAGCCCAATTCATTGTTGAAGCGGCTTCTGAGCAATCTGATCTTAAATCAAAAATATTCTCGGAACTTGGCCAGATTTGCAAACCAGAGGTGGTGTTGGCCAGCAACACGTCATCGATATCTATCACAAAGTTGGGAAAAGCATCGGGCCGGGGTGATCGGGTTGCAGGGATGCATTTTATGAATCCTGCCCCCGTCATGAGATTAGTGGAAGTCATTCGTGGCTTGGAGACAAGTGATGAAACCACCACGCTCGTGGTCCAACTTGCGCAAAAGATGGGGAAAACCCCCATCGCGTCCAAAGATGCTCCAGGGTTTATTGTGAACCGTATTCTCATGCCTCTGGTGAACGAAGCCGTGTTTGCSTTAGCTGAGGGSGTAGCCCCTGCTSAAGGYATYGATCAAGCGATGGTCTTGGGWACGAATCARCCCATGGGTCCTCTTGCGTTRGCCGATCGGATTGGWCTCGAYACCGTCTTGGCCATTTGYGAAACGCTCTAYCARGACATGGGCGATCCMAAATTCCGGCCTTGYCCCCTACTYCGGAAATATGTGGAGGCYGGATGGTTGGGACGAAAAACGGGAAGAGGGTTTTACGAATAYCMAAAAACATAGTTYGTCKKTCRTATSTCGTATWNNTCGKAARARMRRWKSAGCMRSAWTRMYGMSRSSRATMTCSKAWNCSGWMWKMTNGCTTCTCGTCCCTGTCAGGGGTTTCCGTTTCTCGTCTTTATACTAAGGATGACCTCAAAGAATGGGATGCCGATCGCGACCTCGGCGACCCTGGAGAGTTTCCTTATACGCGTGGGATTTATCCCACCATGTACCGTGGTCG
>LXTH01000157.1 GCA_001643555.1 Nitrospirae bacterium SPGG5
TGTATCAACACACGAATGTTCCCTTTGTAAGATTTTTTAAAGGAGGCAATACATGAAAGACCTTTCGCAACCCACCCCCTCACATTCCCAACCTTCGCGCGTAAACCGTCGATGGCCTTCTGCCCGAACAACCGTGAGCCTAACGCACGCCGGACTCTTCGTGGGATCTTTGATCCTCGGCTCAATGCATTCCCCAACAACGTCCGTCGCAGCCGTTCCAACAACATCAATAGAATCATCCACGTCACACCTGACCAATCAGCRCCWYGGCTTTGCRRACATTGTGAAAGCCGTTCGTCCGGCRGTSGTGAATATCACCTCAACAAAAGTCATGACCAACTGGCAATCTCCTCGATCGCACAATGATGGTCCGGAATGGTTTGGCCCTGGCCCAAGAGRCCGAGATTTCTGGGAAATGCCTCCTATGCCTAGGCTTCCACGTCAGCCATTCCGTGGAGGAGGCATGGGATCGGGGGTGATCGTKTCWCCYGAYGGATACATCCTGACGAATCATCACGTGGTGGATGGTGCGGACAAGATCACCGTCACACTCATCGACAAACGTGAGTTCATTGGCACCCTCGTTGGAAGTGATCCGCAGACCGATTTGGCCGTGATCAAGATTTCCGGCAAAGACTTGCCCTTTGTCCCGTGGGGCGATTCCTCAAAACTGGAAGTCGGAGAATATGTACTGGCCATTGGCAACCCCTTTGGCTTGAATTCCACGGTGACTCAGGGAATCGTGAGCGCGCTTGGCCGTGGCGGGATGGGCATCACCCAATATGAAGATTTCATTCAAACCGATGCCGCCATTAATCCGGGAAATTCCGGTGGTGCGTTGGTCAACATGCGAGGAGAGTTGGTGGGAATTAACACAGCTATTCTCTCCAGAACGGGCGGATATCAAGGCGTGGGCTTCGCCATTCCCACCAGCATGGGGAAACACGTGTATGACAGCGTGGTCAAAACGGGAACCGTGAGTCGAGGGTTTTTGGGTGTCGGCATTCAGGAAGTGTCTACAGACCTCGCCACATCATTGGATTTGCCGAACGCCTCGGGTGCACTGGTCACGAATGTTCATGAAGGCAGTCCTGCCGATCATGCCGGCCTCGTGCGCGGCGATACGATTGTGACCTACGAAGGACAGCCTATTGCCGACCCTCGTGCTTTGCAACGCGCCGTGACCAGAACAACAGTCGGACGCTCTATCGAGATGACAGTAATCCGTAATGGAACATCCATCACGCTCAACACGACTCTCGTGGAACATCCTGACACCAAAAAGGTTGCCCGAATGAATACTCCATCGGAAACCACACAGCTCGCGGGATTAACCGTTGAGGAAATCACCCCGCAAATGGCTCGCCGTCTCCAGCTCACGACACAGACCAATGGTGTTGTCGTCACGGCTGTTCAACCCGGCAGCCATGCGGACAGTGCTGGTTTACAACAAGGTGACGTGATTAGTGAAGTGAACAGRAMACCGGTTCRSACCATGAAGGACTATCACTCAGYGRTCKCYCRTTTACCTCATGAACGCCYAGCCCTCTTGTTGGTTYATCGGCAAGGCRTTCCGATTTTCATGASCGTGARAGTGTAATCGAAAGCGAAGACCACCGTTCYAGAAATGCCTCAMTTCGATGGCTCAAAGCGGAAAGGACGCCRATCATGACCATGCAAGTCGTAAAACAGACTGACCYGAATGCGACACGAAACRCTGACGCACGATCAACACGCTCCAAGGCRACTCGCTACTTGAATGAAATGACGCCCACACTCGACACGATGATCGAARAKCARGGAGAAGAATCCAAAAAAGAACCCAAMACGGTGGCATTGGAAACCGTGTACTTTCGGACATTCCGAACCCGCCCACTRTTAGATCGTGAACACGARTTGCRACTGGCAAAAGAGATCGACGACAGCAGTCAATGTATTCGGGCGGCCTTAACCCAKGCGATTCAACTCATGAAGCATCTGGCCAATAAACCTCACTTTCAACCATCCATTCATTCGCTGACTGWCACTCGCGAATTGAGCGGCTTCTCTGCGCCATCGCTGGATAACGTACACCACACGCTTGCGAGATTGATGACCGCCTTATCCGGTTCAGGTCCTAAAGCCTTAGTCCTTAAAAACCGTCTCAGGACAATCCAACAACAGATTGCCCGTGCCCAGGTTACACTTGAACGAGCCAAAGACGGATTGATCCAACGCAACCTTCGTCTGGTGGTGGATTTGGCGAAACGCTTTACCTGTCGGGGACTTGGGCTGTTAGACCTGATTCAGGAAGGCAACGTCGGACTCATGCGTGCTGCCGAGCGTTTTCAATATCAAAAGGGCTTTAAGTTCAGCACCTATGCCACATGGTGGGTTCGACAGGGAATCCTCCGAGCCATAGCCGATCAATCACGGACGATTCGAGTTCCCGTCCATACGACGGAAGCGTGGCAACGCATGACGAAAACGTCTCATCGGTTGGCGCAGCAATTAGGCCGAGATCCTAAACCCGAAGAAATCGGCGAAGCCCTCGGCATTCCACCTGACCGGGTGCAAGAAACGATGCAGGCCTTTCTTGAGCCCGTATCATTTGATAACCCCACAGGAGACGACGAAACATTTTTAGGTGATTTTATACAAGACGAAACCCTGACGCCGCCCGATGAGAACATTCAGGAAGAGCAGGTAAAAACCCACCTCAATCGGGTCCTGTGCACGCTCACGCCACGAGAAGAGCAGATTATCCGAATGCGATTTGGGTTAGGCCAAGATCATTCGATGACCTTAGAGGAAGTTGGCAAGACGATGAACGTCACGCGTGAACGAATCAGACAAATCGAGGTCATTGCGCTCAAGAAATTACGTGAGCCCGAGATGAAGGCACAATTAGCAGGAATTTGTTAGGTGGAATGTAAGTAATCAGGTGGATAGGCTGAAGGCCGAAGGCTATTAGGAAACAATCATGCGTGATCATACAAAACATCGGGCATTTAGAGTCATAGCCTCCAGCCTTTAGCCTTCAGCCTTTAACCCTCAGCCGTCAGCCTTTAGCCGTYARCCTTCAGCCTAAATACCTGAATAGTKACCACCTTACTATAGAAGGTTAAATCACGGAATGATCAGGCATGTGTTCAAGAAGAGTAGGCCAGGAATCATGTAAAAATTTCACCCCCTGGTCAAATGCCTCTTGAACTGTACCATCTTTGACAGGAATGGAAAGACGCACGAGCGAGCCATCAGACCTGTTTTTGGTCATGGCATCCCATACGAGATAGACTTTTGCCCAATATTCACTGGCAATGACACGCCCCCGGTCATGATACCAATATAAAATGACCTGTTTATCCAGGCCCTTTTGAATGAGCACGTTATTAACGGTAATCTTTGTTTGATCCGGCATGGTCAGCGTGATGAAGTCTGATTCCATAAACTGCCAGCCTGCCCCGGGCAAACAATTTTTGGGAGAATGATACGTGGCTCCGGTTCGTTGGCTCTGATAAAATCCGACATACAGCCAGACAGGTAGATTGTGCCGCACGCTCGGCTTCTGACTTTCTTGATCCGCACCTTCAAATAATTCAGATTCTTCTCC
>LXTH01000130.1 GCA_001643555.1 Nitrospirae bacterium SPGG5
TTAGCTCCACGAAGTCGATGACGGGGCATCTTCTGGGTGCGGCTGGAGGGATTGAATCGGTCTTTACGACATTGGCCTTGTACCATGGAGTGCTTCCGCCGACCATTAATTTGGAAAATGCGGATCCTGATTGTGATTTGGATTATGTTGTGGGACAGGCCCGTTCTACGCCAATCAATGTTGCGATCTCCAACGCCTTCGGTTTTGGAGGTGTCAATGCCTGCCTGGTGATGAAAAAACTTCAAACCAGCCACCCCAATTAGTTTCAACACCAATATGTGCCTGATGATTCCCGCTCCGTTCCATACTTGCCTGGATCATCATTAACTTTTAGGTTTTTCCCAATTATGTCCGTCCTCGAAGAAGCTCAAAAGACCATTCAGTATGTATTTACCCACCCGGCCTTATTGGAAGAAGCCCTGACCCACAAATCCCATCTTCAGGGAAAGCAAGGCGAGTCCCTGAAGGATAACGAACGGCTCGAATTTTTGGGGGATGCGGTTCTGGGCTTGATCATCAGTGAATATTTGGCCAGAACCTATCCAGATGTGACCGAAGGCGATCTTTCGCAGACGCGGGCACAGTTGGTCTGTCAATCGTCACTGGCGCAAGCTTCGCGTCGGCTGGAACTTGGGTTTTTGTTGCGTTTGGGAAGAGGTGAGGAACTGACGCGTGGGAGGGAAAAAAGCTCACTCCTGGCTAACACCCTCGAGGCAGTCATTGCGGCCATCTTTTTGGATGGAGGGCTGGCCCCTGCTCGGGTCTTTGTCCTGAAGGCGTTGGAGGACAACCTAATGGCCTTAGATCAATCAAACCTCTTGGCCAACCGGCAGGATTATAAGAGTCAGCTTCAAGAATGGTGTCAGCAACAACGTTCCACTATTCCGGAATATCATCTAGTGAGTGAGTCGGGTCCTGATCATGAAAAAGTCTTTGAAGTTGAAGTGAGTATTCAGGGTGCGATACAGGGGCGAGGCGTTGGGTGCAATAAGAAATCGGCCGAGCAAGAGGCTGCAAAACATGCCTATTCACGGATTGGCGATGATGACTCTGAAGAGATGGCCTCTCCCATGGTATAATACAACTTAGAAATTGCAGTTGGATTACAAAAGTCCGCGCAAGCTCTTAGGGTCCGTCACGAAATAACTGGGACAATTGGCCGAGACGATTTTGGAGCGAGCCAAGGAGCGAAGAGCGCGCATACCGGGAGTATGGAAGCGAGGAGCGACGCCGGCGGAGCCCAAAAGCGTCCGGCCCTCCGGGGAGGCCCATCTTTGGCCCGGGGCGGCGTTGCTCCTCGGTCACAGAGCCCCGCTCTGCTCYCTCGTCGCGCCTTGCCCCGATCACAAATCTGGGCCTCCCAATTGTACCGGTTATTTCGTGACGGACCCTTATGAGAGTAATTGAGGGACAAGATCTTTAGCACGTCCTTGAACCGCCACGTCCACAAGATCGGAGTTTGGTGTTGAATCCAAATTCAGTTCTGCGACAAAGGCGCCTTGATCTTTGGCAATCGGCCCAAAGGAGGCAGCGGGATAGACCATGCCTGAAGTGCCAATGATGAGCAGGACCTCGCAGGATCGCAACGCCTCATAGCTATTGTGAAGGTCTTCAGGGTCCAGCGATTCACCAAACCAAACAATATGTGGGCGTAGCAGCCCATGGCAGGTTAAACATTTTGGCAGAATCTCAATGGGGACGTCTCGATTGTCTTTGACCACGCCACATCCAGTACACCTGACCTTCCAAATATTGCCATGAATTTCGGACAGTTTTCGAGAACCTGCTTCCGCATGCAGGCCATCCACGTTTTGAGTAATCAGCCAAAACCGCTCACATCGCTGTTCTAATTCAACCAAGGCATGATGACCTGGATTGGGACTTTTCGTGGCGAGTAATTCCCGCCGCCAGTTATACCATTCCCAGACCAGGGTTGGATCACGCTCGAAGGCATCTGGGGAAGCGAGCTCCTCGGGTCGAAAGTCCTTCCACAAGCCTTCTGCTCCGCGAAAGGTCGGGACGCCGCTGTCTGCGGAGATCCCGGCTCCAGTTAATACCGTCACCGATTTGGCCTGGGCTAGGCGCGATCGAAGGTCTTGCAGGGCAGCGTCAATGTTCATAAGGAAAGCCTCAATCACCTTTCAGGGAAATGATACGGGAAGATGGCTTCTGTCTCAACAGTGAGCAGCCCTAAATTACTAGAACCAATATGCCGAAGAAGAAGAGAATACCAAAGAATCGCCAGCCAAAGGAATTAGATCAAATCATGCACAGGCTGCTGCTCTTTATTGCCCATCAACAACGTACTTCCTCTCAATTGGGGCGATTGGCAACACAATGTTATTAAGAGACTGTAGAGTATTCGAAAATTTTCAAATGTCGTTCATATATAACTCATCTAAGGAAGCAACAGGGGATGTTCAAAAAGGCGCGCTCAGCAAGGCCGCAGGCGCTTTGGCGCGCGGAGCATAGGCGTGAGTACGTGAGCACGACAAAGTGCCGAGAACGCCGCTGACGCCCTTTTTCAACATTCCCTAAGGGAGGTGACGATGCATCCAGGTATCATGCCAGCCATTATGACGAGTCTTCTGCGAACTTTGAAAATCAAAAGCAACAATTACCCACGGTTGTTAGACCAGTCCATGACATCCAAGCACTGTCGTCCTCTGAAAAAGAAATCCATTGCCACGACACATTCCAATCCAAACGGCACGTAACCGGCATAGCCCAGGAGGGGCATTTCGAAAAGGTGAAATCGATCCACAAAGGGAATCGAATACACCCACTTCGCCGCGCTGTTGACATTCCACATCTCCCAAAAGAATCCGCACAATATGGCCGCACAAGCTGGGGTGGTGATCACCTGCCACCGGCCCTGGCTTAAAGCCGAAATAATCGTGCTCTTGCCCCATCGCATCTGAATACCCAGCATGAATAGCAAGGGTGCAATCCACAAGAACGAGAAAAAATAGTTGGGCCAGATGGCTAATCCCACGAGGCATGTGCTGCTTAAGAACAATAGGACCCATACGAGATGTGTTGGCTGAGGAATGTCCAATGGTCGTTGGTAGGTTCGATTCGACAGAAACGAAAATGTTTGCAGAAATTGGCAGGTACTGAACACAGCCGGAAGGACCGTGGAAAAGGCAAGTGTGCTATGCATGACATAGTATGTCGCGGTCATCGGCTCTAACCCAATATAGCGCCAGTTTTGGACGAATCGATTGAGGTACTCGAAGTACCACCAAAACATCGCGCTCCATAAAAACAAGGAAATGAAAAATCTCGGGTGATTTAGAAAAAGACACTGGCCTGTGCGTTGATACGTCAGTGCGTTCAGAAACATGATGAACGAAATCCAGAGGGGTGTGAAGGTGAGGCCTTGAATATCCGCGAACCATGCAAAACGAGTCCAAGCCAAAAACCAAAAGAGAAAGAGTGATCCCAGGCTGACCCAACCCCACCAGGGAAATTGAGTACGTGGAGGAGCTGATAATGGTTTGGTGGATGTTGAGGAACCTCCAAAAACCAAAAATAGCAGGCTGGCGATCAATCCTACCTCGACCACACCGAATAACCCAAAG
>LXTH01000148.1 GCA_001643555.1 Nitrospirae bacterium SPGG5
CAGGAGCAGGTGGCAGCTTGTCTTGATCCTGATCTTCCCCAGCTCCCCATTCTTCTTCAACACCTTCCGCTGACAAAGCCATCCGGTGCTCCTTCTGAATGAGATCATCACTATTGAAAAAATCCCTCATAAACTTCCCCCACTAATTATTCAAGTGTTACTTGATGTTATATTGTTATCAGATTGTAACCGTTGAGGAACAGAAACACTCGACAATGAAAAGTTAAATAAAACCAGGTACTTATGAAGGAAATTCTAACAAGCCAGATTTTGGGAAGTCAAGGAAAGGGAACCGACCAAAATATGAAAACTCTACCGTAGGCATACGCACAATTGCGTATTAAAATTTGAGGTATCAAACATTGATTCTTATAGCGCCATTTTATGGTGGGAAATTTCCATCCTCACAAAGACTGGAGAAAGGAAGGGAGAGACAATAGATTTTTCAATGAATGCCCCATCGAGGACACCGGGTCACCTTCTCTATTAAGAAAAATCCCGGTTAACTTCGCTTGATTCGCCCCCTCGACATCTTCCTTCATACTGTCCCCAATATGCAATGCGTCTTCCGGATCAAGCACATGTTGATCTAAGGCATATTGAAAAATTTTCGGAGAAGGTTTGGCCGAACCCGCCAAACTGGAAATAGTGACGGTGTCGAAGTATTGATCTAACTTCAAACCACGAAAAATCCCAAAAAACCGCGTATCAAAATTCGAAATTACACCCAGTTCATACCCTTGCGACTTTAGTTCCTGTAGAACTCCTGGTACTTCAGGATAGACCTCCCAAACAGCTGCTGTTCCAAACGCCTCAAAGACCTCATCAAAATACTCATCAAACCCGTTAAACATGCCCACACGATAAAACACCCCGTGCACAACATCGAACCACCACAACCTTTCACACTGCTTTAATTTTTCAGGGTGATCAATAGCAAAAATCGGAGGTGGTGCCTGACGAAACGATTCCTTGAAAGCCTGATTCACCTTCGCAGCCATCTCCTGGGATTGAGAGACGCCATATTTTTTCGCATAGCGAAGATACACCTCCCCCACCGACCCTTTCACATGAAACAAGGTCCCTGCGGCATCAAAGAAAATAACTTTAATCGGTGATGGGAACATAGAAAGTTCGAATACGCTCTCCTGAAAAACTATAGTGATCGGCCATCAAAATTGACAACCAGGATGAGCCTTACGGTGATGAAATCCTTATTCTCCCAATTAAAGACGTCTTAGGAGACTGCCCGGTTCAAAAACACCTTGTTTGGATCGATTACGAGGGGGGCAAAATTTCAAAAAAGGCGAGTGAAAGTATAATCAATTCGCGGTGAGTTGTGTTGTTGCCTGTCTCCCAGACCCCGAACGGTTTACTTCTTTGTTTTGGTCTGTCGCTGTGTTTTTTCTAGGGCTTTCATACGGTCTCGATTTTTACGGTGTTTGCGACGAAGTTCCCGGTCTTTTTCACGTCCTTTTGGCATGTGGCTTCCTTTCGTATTCAGGACTACAAAAGGGAATACAAGTAGATTCCCTAGGTTCAATGTAGGACCTGAGCGAAAATAACTTGGACATCTCGCATCCAATCTTCGGGCCATCTTTGAACAGGCCTCAATCGAAAATCCCTCAACATAGCTGTGCTATGCCTCGGGTATTTCTCAATCGTTCCGTCCAAATCCGACCCAAATCTTGGCGCCATATGTCCAAGATATTTTCGCTCAGGTCCTTGGTTTCTACCACATCTTCCCCTGGAATAACAACTATGTTAGTGGTTGCGGGCCCCAGGAGCCCATGTTAAGATCCGATCTCTTTTTCGGCTATTTTCTTGCCTATGCCTTCCCGTCAACTCGAAAAAATTTACGAGCCACAAGCTGTCGAAGCTCGGTGGAGCCAGCATTGGCTTGATCAGGGCTACTTCACAGCCAAGGCTGGTGCACCTGCCGAGTCCTATGCAATTGTCATTCCTCCGCCTAACGTCACCGGATCCTTGCATATTGGGCATGCGCTTAATAGCACGTTACAAGATATCCTGATTCGCTGGCGTCGCATGCAGGGACGAAACACCCTTTGGCTCCCTGGAACCGACCATGCGGGTATTGCCACACAAAATGTCGTTGAGCGACAACTCCATGAAGAAGGCAGTTCACGGGAACAACTTGGGCGGGATGCCTTTATCGAACGGGTGTGGACGTGGAAGCAACAATCCGGCGATACCATCATTGGTCAGCTTAAACACCTTGGCGCTTCGTGTGATTGGTCGCGTTTGCGTTTCACCATGGATGACGGCCTATCCAAAGCCGTTCGTGAAGTGTTTGTCCGGCTCCATCAGGATGGATTGATCTACCGCGGTGAACGCCTGATCAATTGGTGCACTCGATGCCTGACGGCACTATCCGATATTGAGGTTGAACATGAGGAAATCAATGGAAAGCTTTACCATATCCGCTACCTTTTATATAAAGATCGTCAAAAATTTCTCATTATTGCAACAACACGACCAGAAACCATGTTTGGCGATACTGCAGTAGCAGTCCACCCAGAAGACCCTCGCTATAACAAACTGATCGGTCAGGATATTCTTATCCCTCTAACAAAGAAAAGACCAGTTCAAATAGTTGGCGATTCCATATTAGTTGACCGTGAGTTTGGAACTGGTGCGGTAAAAATTACACCTGCACATGACCGTAATGATGAAGAAGCGGGCGAASGCACCGAAGAAGAGCTAGCTAGATCCTGTTTCCTGTAGCGGTTTTGAGCAGCTTGCGCGGGGCGAGCAGGGCGGTGGGGTCAGCGACTGCGGATCGCGAAACAGCCGGAGAAGCCCGTGTGGGCAGATCTTGCACACAAGTACACCAAGTCGGGGGGCATGCGATCGACGAGAGCCGAGACCGGTGCGGCCGCGCCCTCCTCTCCTTGGTTTGTCGGCTTGCACGAAGTCCGCATCATCCATACCCTCGCGCAAGCACGAGCAGGTTGTGGGCGAAGACGGTAGCACCCACCGTTGCGACGAAGTGTTTCCATCCCTTGTTGAAGCACCGTGCGAGACCGAGCGCACGCTTGAAGAAGGAGATCGACCCCTCGATACCGGCACGGAAGCGCTGCCCCGCCTTGAAGGCCTCGCTGTGTTCGCGCTGGGTCTCCGTCTCGCTGCGGCGGCCCTTCTTGCCGATCGASACGACGTCGATCGTMTYGMTGCGCGCCTGAGTCGGCTACGGAGCGATGGCTGAGGTGGTCAGTCGCCGTACAGTGTTCCGCATGATCGCAATCCAGCGGGTACTCGTTAAGTACGGGCTGGACGACATCATCAAGCAGACACACCTGCTGCGTCCTTTGCGCTTTCTTTTTTATCTGGCACCACGCCGACGGGACAGGTCAGCACCACTCGGAGAGAGAATCCGGCTGGCACTGGAAGAGCTGGTTGCCCACAGGCTATCCCTGCAGCAACTGCGCGAGCGACACCAACGCGACGGAGCCCCCGCCCTTGCCGCGGCGCCTGAGGCCCTGGCCGCGTTGCTGGCAAACCTGGGTTTTGCTTTAACCGGAGCCCAGCAAAGAGTGTCCGCGGAGATCGCCGAGGATCTGTCCCGGCCCCGGCCCA
>LXTH01000210.1 GCA_001643555.1 Nitrospirae bacterium SPGG5
CGAAGCTATGAAATAAATGCGAAAGCCATTCAAACGGCGGATGACATGATGCAGATCGTGAATAATCTGAAACGGTAAGCGGTGAATAGAATATAGTCAGGAATGGATAGTGAGGAGTCAGGGGACACAATCAGGAATCTTTGTATCTCCAGCAATTTACTCCTGATTGACCTTTGCCGTTTCTAGCTTGAAGAATAAGAAGGAGGTGGGAAGCATGTGGTGGCTCAGGATCGGAATGTGTGCCATGTTCGTGTTCGCGGCTCCATTGTTGACAGTGGCCGAGGTCAGATCACCTATTCCCGTGGTGACCACCTCAGCGTCTACCCAATCCGTGACTCCACAACAATTTCAGCTCACTCTCGAAAAACAATTTCGTCAACAATTTCCCATGGAGAATGTTGATTTCTCCGTCAAGATTCTTTTCCCGAAACAACCTATTGTGGTTCCCAAGGGTCGGGTGGGTATTCAGATTCCTCCAGATACGATGAATGGACGAACCGGACGACGTTCTATTCGGGGGGCGGTGCACGTCAATGAACAGTTCGAGCAAATGGTGAATCTCGTTGCGGACATTTCCGCCCACATGCAGGTGGTGGCGCCCATCCGTTTTATCAAGGCTCGAGAAATCCTCCAACCTGAAGATATTCACTTGATCGATGTCGCGTTGCCCGCGCTCCGACATAATTTTTTGCAACACGAGGATATGGCGATTGGGAAAAAGGCGGTGCGGCATCTTTCACCCAATCTCCCTATTCAGCAACCCTATCTCGCCGAGCCACCTGTGATTCATAAAGGCGATCGGGTGGTTCTGGAAGTACGCCAGGGTAGCTTGATCGTGCAAACGGTGGGTATCGCCAAAGAATCTGGAGAACCCGGAAAAACCATCGCGGTGAAAAACCAGGCGTCTGGTCGTGAAGTCATTGGYCAAGTGGTGCATGCCGGCCTTGTCAAGGTGTTGTTTTGAGTGAATGGCTGAACCGGTTGCCGTGTGTACTGCGAGTGGTGTKTCCMTTGGYGATYCTGCTCTTTGCCACGGCATGCGACAARTCCCTGCCGATTTTCCAAGAGAAAGACGAKMRRATGCCGGATCTACYGATGATGGACCYCCCCMGTACTCCAGGGTCATTATGGCAGGCCGGGAATGGACGGGCGTACATGTTCGAAGATCTSCGGGCGAGTCGAGTGGGAGACATTGTGATTGTTCAGATCGTGGAACARCATAAAGGGTCTAAGAGCGCCAGTACGGATGTGGATCGTRAGTCTACCTACGATGGGAGCCTCGGAGGTTCGTTTTTCGGATTGAAWRATYNGGMAKNNCSGTYYWKSWSGAWKGMMKAGAMCKMWATNGYAWGYMSYMWWMWSSAATTTGAGGGCTCAGGATCAACGAGTCGGGAAGATACCTTAACGGGAACCATTGCGGCCCGTGTGGTGGAAGTGTTGCCCAATGGGGATATGCGGATCATGGGTCGTCGAGAGGTGACGGTCAACAGCGAGAAGCAAACCATGACCCTCTCCGGGATTGTCCGCCGGATTGATTTAGATACGTCCAATACCGTGCTGTCTTCCTCTATTGCGGAAGCGATAATCGAGTATTCGGGCCTGGGTGTGGTTGACGACGTCCAACGACCGGGTTGGGGGGTCCGTATTCTAGATTGGATCATTCCGTTGTAAAGATCGGTCGCTCGTGGTTAGTTGCTTGTTGTTCGTTGTTCGTCGCGAGTACTTGGGATCGTACAGTCCTCTTTCTTACTAGCGACGAGCAACCAGCGACTATTTTCCTCATGAGGTACTGTTAAGGTGAAGAGATTCCAGCAACCATGTTTTCTGATCGTCGCACTCATCTTGGCTCTCTTAGGAGGGGATGGGTGGAATTCCACTGAGGCCGCTCGAATCAAGGATTTTACCTCGATTGAGGGCGTTCGTGACAACCAATTGATCGGGTACGGGCTTGTTGTGGGGTTGGACCGAACCGGTGATTCGGTCGTCGGTGGACAATTTACGGCACAAGCGATTATTTCGATGCTCAACAACATGGGGATTAATTTAAAAATTGATCCGAATCAGTTGCTGACCCGGAACACGGCCTCCGTGATTGTGACGGCGAAATTGCCTCCCTTTGCCAGACCAGGGATAAAGTTGGATGTCCAAGTGTCTTCACTGGCCAATGCGAAAAGTTTAAAGGGTGGCACGTTGTTGATGACTCCCTTGAAGGCTCCGAATCAAGAAGTCTATGCCGTGGCGCAAGGGCCAATATCGACGTCCGGGTTTGGCGCGGGTGGGGCGGGAACGTCGGTCACAAAAAATCAGCAATCGGGCGGGATTGTGCCGAGTGGCGCCATTGTGGAAAAGACCGTGGATTTACACATCGAAGACTGGGATTCATTTTCTTTGGGGTTGCAACAAGCGGATTTTACGACGTCGCTCCGAATCGCGGAAGTGATCAATACTCATCTTGGTGAAGGCATTGCCACTCCCGTGAGTTCCGGCCAAGTGCTGGTGACTGTACCCGATGCCTATAAAGGAAAAATTGTACAGTTGATCGCCGCCGTAGAAGGGTTGGATGTCAAGGTGGACGTTCGAGCCAAGGTGGTTGTGAATGAACGCACGGGAACGATTGTGATGGGGGAACACGTGCGTTTGTCGAGCATGGCGGTCTCTCATGGGAATCTGACGATCAAAATCAAGACGAGTTTTACTGTATCGCAACCAGGACCGGCCAGCTTTGGCGGGGAAACCGTTGTGACGCCGGAGGTCGCGGCCACGATTGACGAAGAAAATGGTCGCGTGATTCAGGTGGATGGTTCCATTACCTTGGGTGATTTGGTGAAAGCCTTGAATTCTGTAGGCGTGACTCCCCGTGACCTCGTCGCCGTGTTGACCGCGGCAAAAGCCGCCGGGGCACTTCAAGCCGAATTGGAAATGATGTAGTACGTCGCTGGTCGCTCGAAAAAATTGGGGTTGAAGGGTCCCCGTACCAGCAACTGGGGACAAGCCACTGGGGACGAGCAACCAGCAACTGTTATCTTCGAGGAGGGGGTTTATGATTCCTGGAGTTGAAGGACTCGTTGCACAAGCAACAGATCATGCGTTTGCAGATGGCCGCATTGAGGCTATCAAAAGGGACATTCAGGAGGGAAAAATTAAAAAAGCGAGTGAAGAATTTGAAGCGTATTTTATTTCTTACCTCCTCAAAGTGATGAGAAAGACCGTACCGAAGGGTCTTTTCACGGAAAACAAGATGGGAGAGGTGTTTCAATCTTTTTATGATGAAGCGATTGGCAAGGAATCCGCAAAGATTGGGGGGTTTGGCTTAGCGCAGTACATTGAGGCGAAACTGCGTGAAGATGACGTGATCTTCAGTCGGGAAGGCAAAATGGAGTAGCCGGGATGAGGACGGAAATTCGAAATCAGAATATCGACATTCGAAACACATTCGAAATGCCAAACTCGAACGTTTCAAATGGGGCACTTTTATCTGAAGGGCTCAGGCCCCACTTGTCTCTTGTCATTTCGACCCTTGGGCAACGAGCACCCTTACTTAAGTTATAACGGCCTATAACCGATAATAACGGTAAGGAG
>LXTH01000198.1 GCA_001643555.1 Nitrospirae bacterium SPGG5
CCGTGAGAAAAGATGGAACACTCCTGTGTTATTACCGTCATACGGTGGCGACCAATCCCTATGAACGAATTGGTGAACAGGACATGACCACGCATGTGAATTTTTCAAGCTTGGCCCTGGTTGGTGAACAGGCTGGGTTGTCGCTCACGGGGTTTACCAATCTCATGCATTTCTTCATGAGCCTGGGTATTGATGAAATGGTCGCCGAATATGATCAAGAGTCCGACGAGGTGCAGGCTGTAGTGCAACTGTTACGGCCTCAGGGGATGGGCACGACATTCAAGGTGTTGATCCAACACAAAGGGTTGGAAGTCCCCACACTGCAGGCTCTTCGGCATCGGCCGTTTTTTGAACCTGTGCTTAGGGCTCGCGCAAGAATAGCTTCCCATGTTTGAGCGTCGATCCATCCTGCCTGGCGGCGTTGCTCGTCCTTTCCMTACGAGGAGTATGCGCAGTCCTCGCGCCTTGCCAGACAGGTGTCTCARCACCCAAACATGTGAAGTTATTCTTGCGCGAACCCTTAGTTACCCCTCTATAATTTCATGCAAACCGAAATTGATATTGCGATCATTGGCGCAGGCGCCGCGGGTCTGGCCGCAGCTATCTTCGCTGCAGAAAATCGTCCCAACCTCAGGATCGTCCTCTTGGATGGGGCACGAACCATTGGATCAAAAATATTGGTGTCCGGTGGTGGGCGTTGCAATGTTACCAATGCCATTGTGCAGCCCTCTGATTTTCATGCACCAAAGCGTCTCGTCGCTCGTATTCTTCGGCGATTGGATGCGCAAGCCACCGTTCGATGGTTTGAGTCGTTGGGGGTGGAGTTAAAACAGGAAACCACCGGAAAACTGTTTCCCATAAGCAACAAAGCTCGTACCGTTCTGGATGCACTCCTTCGGCGTTGCCAAGAATTGGAAATTACAATCTTGACGAAAAACCGAGTTCAATCCATATCCCACACGGATTCTGGATTTCTCATTGAATTCGAACATGGACAGATCACCKYMCGANCKAGTGATCATGGCCACGGGCGGACAGTCCCTRCCCAAATCCGGATCGGATGGAAARGGTTGGGTTATGGCCGAACGATTAGGACATTCCATCACACCCACCTACCCCGCCCTCGTTCCGCTAGTGCTTGCAGACACATTTTTCCATGCTGGCCTTTCGGGCATCTCGCATGAAGTCAGGGTGACGACACGAGTGAATCGAAAGGCTGTTGATCGTCGCGTTGGCAGCTTGTTGTGGACGCACTTCGGTATAAGTGGCCCTGTGGTTTTAGATGCCAGTCGTTTTTGGGTAATGGCCAAAGGCCAAGGGCAGGACGTGACGGTGTTCATTTCGTGTTTTCCCGACCAGACAATTGAAGAGATTGATCGCTGGTTGGACCAAGCTTCTCGTCAACCCGGGCGCAAATCCGTTGGAACGTTACTCGCTCAACGATTACCGGCTCGATTGGCAGAGGTCCTTTGTCATTTGATTGATCAAGGAGAGAAAGACCCATTCAGGGAAAATGTTGAAAAAACAGGTTCGCTAAATTTGGCGAACATGCCACTCAATCAATTGCCGCAGGCAAAACGAAAAACCCTCGTCCACGTTCTCACCGATCTCCCTGTCCCCGTGATAGCCCATCGGGGATGGAATTTTGCCGAGGTCACGGCCGGTGGCATTCCACTGGATGAGATTAATCCCCAGACCATGATGTCACGAAACGTATCCGGACTCTACCTGATTGGAGAAATGCTGGATTGTGATGGGCGAATTGGCGGGTTTAATTTCCAGTGGGCCTGGTCCACTGGCTTTATTGCCGGGAGAAGTGCCGCAAGAGGTGCAATAGGTTAATCGATAAATTTCTTTGGTTCAGTTCACTTGAATGGAATCGCCAAGATTGACTCCGAGGCTATCACTGGCCCTTCCCTGTTGAAGAAATATTTCAATATAGCCGTTGCTATTAATAAGAGCACTCGCAGTCTCGGGTGATCCTTGCTCATAATGGGTTTTCAATTCTTGAATTGTGGTGTCACCGAACTGAATGCAAAAGTCTTTTTTCTTGGTGATGTCTTGTAAMGTTTTGATGTCGTCAGGAGTGATGTCCGTCATGATGTTCCCGAAGCGATCGATATACGCTACACATCCGTGCAAGATGCCTTTCCGTACTTCTGGTTTTTGGATCGGCAGTTTTTCGTAATCCGTGACTAACCGACCATACGCCCCAGGCGTTTGCCCCCTGGTGAGCCAGGCCGCCGATGGGGCGAACAAATCCCGTCCGTCGAAGGTGGCGCCTTCGGAATCCAGACGAAATTGACGGTTTTCAATTTGACGAACTTCCACGTCCAGCTCGTTTTCGAAGACATAGCTCAGCACGCCATTGTCAGGGGCAAGAAAGTGATATCGAGAGGTACTCACTAATATTCCCCGTCGTGAGGACCCCACTCCTGGATCTACCACTACGACGTGGATGGTCCCGTCTGGGAAATAGTGATAACACGAATTCAACAGAAAAGCCGCCTCTTTAATTGAATGCGGCGTGACATGGTGGGACACATCAATAATGCGGATTTGACTATTGATGCCCAGCATGACCCCTTTCATACTGGCGACAAAATAATCCCGGTCGCCAAAATCGGTGATCAACGTCACGACAGAGATGGCAGATGGCATATCACGACTCCTGAAAAAATATTTCTTGAATTTCGTATTCAATCATACCCGCAGGTCGATTGACTTTGACAATATCCCCGACACGATGACTGATGAGGGCGCGGCCAATTGGGGATTGGACCGAGATCGAGCCATTCTTCAAGTCTGCCTCTTCTTGTCCGATTAGCGTATACAATTTTTCCTCCTCGGATTCTAAATTCAGTAAACGGACTGTGGCGCCAAACACGACGGTTTCACTTATTCCCGCTGTCACTTCAATAACCTGGGCATCACCAAGTTTATACTCAAGTTCAGCCATCCGGGTGTCAATAAATTGCTGCCGTTCTTTGGCGGCTTTGAATTCGGCATTTTCTCGAAGATCGCCGTGTTCCCGTGCCTCGGCAATATCTCGAATGTTTTTTGGCCGTTCAACTTTTCGAAATCGATCAAGCTCGGCTTTGAGATTTTCATACCCTTTTTTTGTTATTGGAACTGCCATAGCTTCTCCTCAGATATCGGAACCCCTGTCATCACCAATTCCTTTACTATTTCAGTTTTCTATGGGAAATTTCAACTAGGGTACATTCCTTGAAGCAGACAGGGGTTTTCCTCTTTCTCGTCTGTGCAATAAATAAAGATGCTATTGAAAAAGGCTTCACAAAAGGCAGCAATCCTAGATCTTTTGTCATTTCGACCCTTGGGAGAAATCTCCCCGTTCCCACCACGCTTGGCAGGCGTTCTCACCGGAAGAAAGAGATTTCTCCTTTCACTCGAAATGACAACATGAAGGGACTTGCTAGGCAGGATGATATTCTTGAAGGGATTGTACGGTCAGAGGGTTTTTCGACATGGCTTCGATGGCGGTGACAGCCGCTCGAATACCTTGGATCGTGGTAAAGTAGGGAATGCCTTGTTGCACGGCTTCACGCCGAATTGACAA
>LXTH01000079.1 GCA_001643555.1 Nitrospirae bacterium SPGG5
GTGAACCGTGATACGTGAAGCGAAAGAGTCGTTTTGACTGCTATCTTCTTGTCTCCTTACTCATCACGCCTTACGCTTCACCCATTACGAATTAAGCCTTGCTGAGCGCACCTTTTTGAACATCCCCTCTTGCTCATGGTGATGTTCTAAATGATTCAAATGCGAATGGCATGATGAAAATCTCTCAATTATTCAACAGTCCCTGAATGGGATATGATTGTTCTTCAATAGGCCCCCTAAATATGGCCCACGAACAAGGCGCTGAAACCCTATTCAACGTAATCCCTCCTGCCATTGCACCAGATTTCTTTGAGGACTATGGCCTTACGGTATCTCAGGAACAGGCCCAATCCATCACCTGGGAAATTGTGCTGCTTTCAACATACTGGATCAAACGTGCCATACAAGTCGGCATCCCCGAGCAGGCAGGAAAGGAAATCTGGGAGCATGTTCAAACACAGGTCCGAGAACGGTGGGAAAGCCGATTTGGCTTCGTGCACCGGCCCATTGAACAATTCTTCTCGGACATAGAGACGAAGTACAGAGGCTGGGACCACATGGGCAATCAGGGAGGTGAGCCTATCGCTATCTTAACCCAAGTGGCTGGCACCTTAGAATCAGAAGGAACCATTCCCCGAGGAGAAGAACACAAGCTCCTGGTTCTGCTACTAGACTTGGTGCCTATGGAAGAAATCGGACAGGCCGTCGCCGAGATCGAAGAGGGGTTCAGCCCTGACAACTTGCCTTGAAGGAGGGAGTTTCGACAACGTTATAAATATCGATGACTCAGAATTTTACCCTCATCATCAAGTTCATAGAGCAATGGGGCCCCTGTTGGAATATTTAATTCCAGAACCTCTTCCCGGCTTAGTTGATCAAGATGCATAACCAATGCGCGCAAACTGTTCCCATGCGCAACAACCAAAATAGACTCGCCTTGTGAAAGAATCGGCCAAATCTTCTCCTGATAATATGGGATCACACGTTCAGCCGTATCCTGCAAACTCTCCCCCCCGGGTGGCCGCACATCATAACTTCTCCGCCACAGTTTGACCTGGTGGTCGCCATATTTTTCAACAGTCTCGGCCTTATTTAACCCTTGGAGTTCCCCATACTTTCGTTCGTTCAGCGCCTGATGCTTTACAACCTGGAGATCCGTTTGCCCGATCACCTCCAGAACAAACTCGAGGGTCTTTATGGCGCGAGTCAGGACTGAGGTAAATGCATGGTTGAACCGAAAGGTCTGCAATTTTTGGCCAGCCTCCTTGGCTTCCTGCTCACCACGAGGACTCAAGGGCACATCCACCCAACCCGTGAATCGATTCTCGAGATTCCATTGCGACTCTCCATGTCGAAGCAGCACCATCTGTTTCATGTGACCTTCCTCCGATCAGATTCAACCTTCGCCATGGTCTGGCGAAGAAACCTGAGCACACCTCAACTTTGACTTGCGTTGCCATCAGCCACCTCGTACCATGCACTTACGCTTGGAGATGAACCGACCTCACACCATTTATCCGCCGGCACTCAACAGCCTCTATGACTGACCCTCAAACTCCTCAGCCTCAAGCTGATTGGTGGGTGGCGTTAGCCCAACACCTTGGGGTGGAAGACAAGGCCCAACGATTTTTTCATGAGGCCCAGGGCAACGGAGTGCTTGACCACATTGTCGAGGTCAAGGGGGATATCCATTACATTTTGTTTGTCCTGTTGCGGCATTGGATCCCGGTGGTCTTGCCTCCAGCCGGACGAGAGCGCCTTTCGAAACATGACACGGACTACTGGCTTGAATCCTCGCACATCTTGCAATCGGCTGTGGTCAGGTTGCGTGAGCTCAAACCTCTCATCGATCTTCTCACGACACCCAACCCGTTTGAACAAGAACCCGCCGCCTCACCCGTTGTTGAGGTTGAATTGGCGACAATGCTAGAAGGCATTGCCCAAATCGCCGGCAGTTACGGCGGCCCGGACTTCACCTCGATCATCAAAAACTTTCACCCGATCCCCCTACGACAAACCCAGCCTTTTAAACATAATAAAAAACACAGCGCGGAACTCTGGGTGGTCTTTTTATTGCGGGAACATTTCCGGGCTTTGGGCATGGGCAAGGATCGCTATTGGCCGCTCATTGCCGATATCGTGGCTGCCGCCGGTATCTACCAACCCAACGACCAGCCCTTCAGCGCCGGCGAACTCAAATCCTGGTGGACCAAGAACTGGCCTCGAACCTTTACGACGTTAAATGAGAAAGCCGAAGGTACTCACGGCATCCACACAGCCTATCAAAACGATTATCAATGGTTTCAGCCCTGGTTCGCTTGGCAACTCTCCGTATCGGAAAAAAGCTAACGATCCCGCTCGACCCTTCGCGTCCCACGCCTAATCAGAATAAGAGAATAAATCCGAAACTCGAATATCGAAATCCGAAACAAGTTAGAATGACCAAATTTCAAATTTAGGACTTCGGATTTGTTTCGAAATTCAATATTCGTATTTCGAGTTTATGGAACATATTGGGAATGACTATAGACCTCACTCCTCCAAATGAACTCGTGAGTCAGGCGAGGACTGTTCCAATTGTTCCATGGGTACCCCGTCCCCATACATATCCATATACTGATCCGAAAACAGCACACCGAATAACATCAACAGCGCGCCCAACCAAATTACATAGGGTTGCACGCCGCCTTCTTCTTTCAAAAACCCCTCTTGAGACGTTTGATCCACAAGGCCTTGGGTTTTAAGTTTTTGCAGATGATCTTTGACATGCCAAAAATACAGATAGTTCGCACTGACCGCCGCCATGATTTTCCACACCACGCCGATGGTGGGGATCCCGGTCAGATACAACGCCAAAAACGGACCCACCGCGTACAACAGCGCAAACAGGTACATCTTCCGGTAAAGAAACCAGAGGAAATCAAACAAAAACGCAGCCCAGTTCCACGACAATTCAAACTTCGGACCACGAGCCGTACGAAATTTTGCAAACTTGGAAAGGTAATAGAGAGCCGCGGGCCGCCAGGCCCAACCATGGGATGGGGAAAAATGAACGGTCGGGTTGTCCCCAATAAAGGTTTCCCAGAGATGTTCGTCGTCCTCAACGTCAACGGAAGGAGAGGCTACCGGTTCTTCGGAGAACGGCACGCCGCAACCATGGCAAAACTTCGCATCATCCGGATTCTGTTGCTCGCAAGAGTCACATTTTCTCATCCCGCGGGGTTATAGCATCCTTCCACAACAGGAACAAGGTTCGAGGGTTCGTATTTCGTATTTCGTATTTCGTTTTTTACGAGATACGGACGACGCGAGACAAACGACGATCATCCATGACATTCATATTGCGCCTCTGAGAACCCCTATGTTAGATTCGCCTCTATTGACGCGGACTTATACGATATGCTCACCGAAGAACTCGAACGCTATTCCTCACAGTATTTGATGCAAACCTATGCCCGGATACCGATCAGCATCGTCCGGGGGCAGGGATGCAAAGTCTACGATGCCGAAGGGCGCGAATACCTGGATTTCGTGGCCGGGATCGGGGTCAATGCGCTCGGACATGGCCACCCCGATCTCGTCAC
>LXTH01000114.1 GCA_001643555.1 Nitrospirae bacterium SPGG5
TCACTTTTTTTTGAATAACTCAGGTTCAGGGTTCATAGGTTTTGCGGATCACGGGTTAAGGAAAGAGGAAGATTAAACCGTCTAATGATATTGAAGTGTGGCAAAGGGATTATGCAGAACGGAAAGTGGCCAACCCTGAACAGTGAACCCGGCAACCTGAGAAGTGACTTCCATTCTTACTGCTGGTTTGTCGGGGCCACCCTGTGTATGTTGTTGAGTCTGGGTACTTCCTCACTTCTTTTTGCCGCAGATGAAAAGACGACAGGGCGATTGATTGTTGAGGATGTGCTGGCTCGGCCGGGAAAACCRGCGATGCTCAAGGCTCGGCTCGTCCAGGATGGMCTYCTGGGGGYGACGGGATTGGGTGGRGAAACGATACGGTTYGTGGTGATGGGGCAACATGTTGGAACRRCGTTAACGGGCGGGGATGGTCGTGCCTTWCTYGARTACAAAACYCAAATGCGGGGGAACCATCCAATYGTYGGGGAAGTTGAGTCGAGCCCGCGAGTCAATGCCGTCACCGGTTTTGGGAATTATGCKTCATGGGARCGGCGCAAACCGATTCTYTTCGTGGATGTCGTGACACTCTTCAAAGCCGGAGAKGGAGGTGCMSTCTTGCTTCCTGCKYTACCCATGTTTAWCGYYGCRAMGTGGGGKGAGCCTGATGAAGACGCGCCASGAGAGCTCASGAAACTYGGGAAGTTTTATTWYAACATCRTKTACCTRTTGCGTGGCGAYAAGGGAAATTTGGAGACCCTTCGTGCTTGGTTGAAAACCTYTGAGTTTCCTCCTGGGATTGYYCGTGYGATTCMACCCGGKYCAGCCAARTTGCTTGCGTTCATYGAACAACTCAAGGAAGGCGGCTGGGACMACATYGAAGCRGGCATTGGCCAGACAAAAGRGTTTGCCGATACSYTGGTGNAAAATCNGRATCAAGGCYGTGATYTTTCCTGACCCTTCMAAAAAAGAAAAGTTTCCCCGTCGGGCCAAAATTRTKWCGRMGTGGAAARARGTWCGRAAGCATTTGTAASYCGYANTMAATMMKKMTWWTSTKSKRCWRYYKCMWWSKCNCTWYTKAKTMSYYCNNSCCMTAAKYKSMAWMRANYYCGAAWYAKKMRYWTNCSAWKWWMGMWMCNAARTCCAAAAYCMTNNMTTCRWMTKTATTAATTTGGTCATTCTTGTTTGTTTCGGATTTCGATATTCGAGCTTCGGGTTTACCCTATGATGCTTCCGCAACCAGCAGGGAGAACGGAAGTTTATTGAAATAGCAATAGTTGCTTGCCATGAAAGCTCCAAAATCTAAAACTATTTTCATCTGCCAGGAATGTGGGTTTCAAACACCACGCTGGGCCGGTCGGTGTCCGGATTGTTCCCAGTGGAATTCGTTGAAGGAAGAGGTGACGAGCGGGAGAAGTTCAACCGGTATTCAAAAGGTCCTCCAAGGGGCTGCTGACAAACCCACGCCAATCACCGAAATCGCCATTGATCCTGAACCTCGACTGACCACGCAACTTGGGGAATTGGATCGGGTGCTTGGTGGCGGGGTGGTCCCGGGGTCGGTGATCCTGGTCGGCGGGGATCCAGGCATTGGAAAAACCACCTTACTCTTTCAGATGTTGCAGGGGCTGGGGCAAGGCGGCCAATCGTTGCTGTATGTGTCAGGGGAAGAATCGCCTCGGCAACTCAAGATGCGTGGGGACCGGCTGGGGATTTCGAGTTCGTCTCTCTATATTTTGGCGGAAACGTCCCTTGAAACTATTTTGAAAACCACGCACGCGATGCAGCCGGCGGCGTTGGTCGTGGATTCCATTCAAACGGTGTATACCGATCAAATCGCGTCAGCGCCGGGAAGCGTGAGCCAAGTGCAGGAAGTGGCGTGTCAGTTGATGTGGTATGCCAAGCGATCTTCGGTGCCGGTGTTTATCATTGGGCACGTGACGAAGGATGGGATGATTGCCGGGCCGAAACTCTTGGAACACATTGTGGATACTGTGCTCTATTTTGAAGGCGATAAAGGCCATACCTACCGCATTCTGCGGGCCGTCAAAAATCGATTCGGTCCAACCAATGAAATTGGTGTATTCGAGATGAAGGACTCCGGGTTGGAAGAAGTGGCCAATCCGTCAGAGTTGTTTCTGGCAGGCCGTCCTGAACAGAGTCCGGGGTCTGTGGTGGTATCGACTCTCGAAGGCAGTCGGCCCATTCTGGTCGAATTGCAAGCATTGGTGACGTCTACGGGGTATGCCATGCCCAAGCGCATGGCCAACGGTGTCGAAGTCAATCGTGTTTCCTTGTTACTGGCGGTGATGGAAAAACGGCTCGGTCTGCATCTGTCCGGGCAGGATGTGTATTTCAATGTCGTGGGCGGCCTTCGTATCGATGAACCTGCCATCGACTTGGGGATTGTGGCTGCGGTGGTGTCCAGCTTTCGAGATCAGGTGATTGATGCCCATACCTTATTTTTGGGAGAAGTGGGTCTTGGTGGAGAAATTCGTCCGGTGACTCAAGTAGATATCCGAGCGCGGGAAGCGATGAAATTGGGATTCAAACGATGTGTGTTGCCTGAGGGCAATCTTGCGAAGTGGCCAGGGGTACCCGGACTGGAAGTCATTGGGGTTCGGGAAATTGGTGATGTGTTGGATCAGGTCATGGCTCGTGCGTAACTCTCAAATGGTAGCGACCGATGATTTGGCTCAACCTGCCTGCCCTCACCGATTTGTCGGCATCGTTTGCTGGGGACTTTTCCTTATGATGCTGTCTAGCTGTACCGCTGTTCCGGTCCCTCAAACTTCCCCAGTTTCCTCGGAGACATCTGCAAAGATCATTGAAACATTGCAAGCGCGAGAGGCGAATGTGGTCAGCCTCAAAGGCCTCTTTCAAGCAGAACTGGATGGGAAGGGCATGGCTTTTGCGCAATCTCTTCAGGGCACGATTCTCTACCAACGTCCGGATCAATTTCGTATCAAAGGCTTTACCCGGTTTGGCGGGTTAGTGTTTGATTTTGTGCTGTCTCGAGGATTGTATGCGCTTCGTGTGAAGGATCAACCGAGATCGATCGTTGGCGGAAGTGATGATTTTCAGAGGTTGGGAGAATTGCGTCTGCCTGTGCTTTTGAGTTTGCGAGCGATCGAGGTTCTATTAGGAAAATTGCCATTGGTCGCTGAAAATTCTCTCGCGGTGCAGCAGGGAGACGAGACGTATCAATTTGATATTCCATCCGATCCAAGGACGAATCCGTCAACCCTTTCCCAACGCATTGTGATCGATCAGCGTACCTTGCATGTTCGACAATTGGATTATGTGAATTCCGAAGGAGAGTCTGTCGTGTCCATTCGTACATCGGATTTCCGCCTTGTTCGTGATGGATCGCAGGTTGAGTCCGGTACCATTCTGTTGCCATTTGGTGTCCAAGCCGAAGATCATGTGGAAGCCGGAAGTGTTGTGTTGGAATTTATGGAAATCATTGCCAATGAACCTCTCGATAAACAGGTGTTTACCCTCACGGCTTTTTAGGGCTCGCACGAGAATAACTTTCCCTGTTTGGGCGTC
>LXTH01000225.1 GCA_001643555.1 Nitrospirae bacterium SPGG5
ATGGTGAAATACAAAAAGTCGTAGTCACCTCGGTGGTGATAAGACATTTTTGTATTTTATCAGGTGCGCCAAGAGCTTGCGCGGACTTTTGTGATCCAATTGCTGTTTCTAGGTTCCAAGATGGCCCGAAGATTGGATGCGAAATGTCCCGGTATTTTCTCTCAGGTCCTTAGGCTTTCTCTTACACCGCCAAAGGAATCACGCGAGGCAAGGCCGTAAAAATTGCCCTGTGTACGAACGCTCGATCTCGACAATATCTTCAGGGCGGCCTTCCGCTACAATTGTTCCCCCCTTATCACCGCCCCCAGGCCCAAGATCTATGACCCAGTCCGCTGATTTAATCACATCAAGCTGATGTTCCACCACAATGACCGAATTGCCGGCCTCGACCAATCGACCCAGCATCTCCAATAATTTCTGAACATCAGCAAGATGGAGCCCTGTCGTGGGTTCATCCAGGATATATAGAACACCACGATCAAGTGATGCAGGATCAGGAATGTGAGAAGCATTTTTGGCCTTGCGTTTTTCAGACACCGATGCCAGCTCGGCAGCCATCTTTAACCGTTGAGCTTCCCCCCCGGACAGGCTGGGGGCAGATTGGCCCAATCGGAGGTAGCCAAGCCCAAGGTCAAGAAGAAGTCCCAACACGCGCTGCAAACCCACTGCCGTCCCACGAAATACCTGCTGCGCCTCTTGCACCGTGAGACCAAGGATCTCGTCAATGGAATACCCGCGCCATCGCACCTGAAGCACCTCAGGGGTAAAACGACGACCCTCACACGTCTCACACGTCACGTATAAATCCTCGAAAAAATACATTTCGAGCTTTTCCAACCCATTCCCCTGGCACCGCTGGCACCGGCCCAATCCCGAATTAAAGGAAAAATGCGACGGCGTTAGCCCACGTTGTTTCGCGGCAAAGGTTTCAGCAAACAGTTGCCGGATGTACTGAAAGGCTTTCATATACGTGATGGGATTCGACCGCGGCGTTCGGCCAATCGGTGCCTGATTGATCATCCGAATCGTTCGCAACTGACTCAGGCCCTCGATTTTATCAAATCGCCCCATCGGCAGAAATTGTACCCCAAAGGCTCGGGCGGCAGCCCGATACAATGTCTGTTCAACCAACGTACTTTTCCCTGATCCCGAGACCCCCGTCACGCACACAAGCATCCCTAGAGGAAACCGAACCGTCAGGTGTTGTAAATTATTCGCGCGCGCACCATGAAGGGTCACGAATCGTCCGCTGTCAGGCCGTCGCACCCGGGGAATAGGAATCTGCTTTTCACCTCGGAGATATTGAGCAGTTAACGCATGAGGATGCCTCATGAATTGCTCGCGCGGAGCCGAACATACGATCGTCCCACCTTGCTCACCAGCTAACGGACCAAGCTCAATCACATGATCGGCTTGCTCGATGATCTGACGGTCATGCTCCACAACCACCACCGTATTCCCGCGATATGCCAGCTCTTGTAAAATTGTGGCCAACGTCGCCGTGTCCCGCGCATGAAGGCCAATCGTGGGCTCATCCAACACATACAGCGTGCCAACAAGATGAGACCCCAGTTGATTGGCAAGAGAAATTCGTTGGGCTTCACCGCCAGAGAGCGAGCGGGTTTCCCGCAAGAGCGTAAGGTAATCCAAACCGACTCGCAAAAGAAATTTGAGTTTATGCCGAACCCGAGGGAGCAGGTCACGGGTAAGATCAGCTTCAAATGCCGTGAGGGGAAGGTGCTTCAACCATTCGTCCAATTGCCCCACAGTCAATTGAGAAACTTCATGAATATTCCGACCGTGGATTTTGACATTCAAGGCCTCCGGTTTCAGCCGGCTTCCTTCACAAGACGGACACGATACCGGACTGCGGTACCGGCTCAACAACACTCGCACATGAAGTTTATATCGCTTGCCTTCGAGCGTCGAAAAAAACTTGTCGATCCCCTTGAGCCCCTTCGCCCCCTTCCACAGTAACGCACGATGTTCATCACTCAATTTGTGATACGGTGTCGTGATGTCGATCTCGTACTGCTTGGCCCCACGCAACAACTGATGCTGCCACCAGAGAGCCGAAGGCTTGGTCCAGGGTTCAATCGCACCCGCAGCCAACGAACGCGAGGGATCAGGCACCACCAACGCCTCGTCATAGCGCAACACATTGCCAAACCCTTTGCATTCCGGACAGGCGCCTAAGGGATGATTGTATGAAAAGAAAACCGGACGTTGAGGCGCCGCTTTGTATCCACAGGTTTTGCAACGCGCGTCGGCGCTATAAAGGAAGGAGCCTTGGTCAATCACATCGACCCGACACTGGCCCTCACCTTCCCGATASGCYCCCTCCACCGCTTCCATCACACGAGAGCGATTATCTGGCCGAAGCACCAATCGATCGAGRACCACATAAAAAAGTTTGGGCCAGCGTTTGGGTAAGGGATCCGAACCATCCAAGGACAACACTTTCTCTTTYACAAGRACGCGAACAAAKCCTCGACGAAGCAACCAGTCCACAACGGACACATCTTTCGAGAYCTTCAATCCCGCMAGCGGAAATAACACCATGGCCCGGCCTTGCGGAWARTTMTCCARCAACCCGTCCACAACCGCTTCCGGCAAATCCGCACGAACCTCRACTTGACAGGTAGGACAAAWAGGTCGGCCCATTGTCGCAAACAAGAGRCGGAGATGATCGGCGATCTCGGTRGCTGTCCCGACKGTCGAACGRGCCGTTCGAACGGARTTCTTCTGTTCAATCGCAATGGCCGGACGAATGTTCTCGATATGGTCAACCTCGGGCCGATCCAATCGCTCCACAAACATCCGCGTATACGTCGAGAGTGATTCAATAAAACGCCACTGCCCTTCCGCAAACAACGTGTCAAACGCCAGCGAGGACTTCCCCGACCCCGACACCCCCGTCACCACCGTCACGGCATTGTGCGGAATCGAGACAGAAATATTGCGGAGATTATTCTGCCGCGCACCACGGATAATGATTGCGTTTTGAGTGTGTCGTTCTGTCACGACCTGGTGTTTCTTATCTCGTTTGGACATACCACAAGATCTCATACGCTCAGCAACAATAGATGTAGGAGTTCTTTACAGTCTGCGGGGGGAAATTTCAAAGGGATGGGATTATGGAGGCCGAGTTTATTATTTCATCCTAGAAACAGCAGTTGGGCGCAAGACAGCCGCGTAAGATATTGGTGTGCATCGTGAAAGAAAAAAGTCGGGGTCATCTTGGGTCTGTCATTTCGACCTTTAGGAGAAATCTGTGGTTCGGCAGAGGGGAGATTTCTCCCAAGGGTCGAAATGACAAGGGTGAGGGGGGGAGAAGTAATCCTCGGTGGTGATATGACATTTTTGTATTTTGCCAGGTGCATCAAGAGCTTGCGCGGACTTTTGTGATCCAACTGCTGTTTCTAGCTTGAACGTGGCGCCCTACCGATAGACATCGTTGCGATCCCCAAATTTTAATACCAGAACAATCAACTGCTTGTCTTGGATTTCATAAATAACCCGAAGGTTGCCTGCCCGCCAACGATATAAACCTTTGAATTCCCC
>LXTH01000255.1 GCA_001643555.1 Nitrospirae bacterium SPGG5
CTAGCGCATCGGAATATTAGGTGATGTCCCTGCACCACGCCCGATTCGCCCGCTCGACCGTCAGTCCTGTGCGGCGTGCGCGCCTATTGCCCTCGCTCCACCACCGACAAGCAAATCAAAAATCGGCATACAAGGATCCAGCCTCGAGACACCAAAGGGCAGGATGGATCGGAGGCATGGATCGATAGTCTGACAACCGACATCGAGGATCCGGCAAGCGCATAGCGGAACACGGGGCAGCACCCTTCACTCGCCACCCCACACTCGCCGTCCTTCACTCGTGGGAGCGGCGTTCGCCGAGGATGCTTTCCGGGGCATAGCCGAGGACCGCGCAGATCTCCGCGAACCGGGCCCGCTTGGACGCGCTGAAGCCGCCGTCGGAATGGCAGACCGAAAGCGCGATGCGCACGATCAGCTCGGCTGCCTCGCGGTCGTCGGCGATGCGTCTGAGCTTGCCGAGCAGGACCCCGCGCGCCGCCTCGGGGTTGTCGCGTAGCTCGGCCAGGAACCCGTCGAGAATCCGCACGACCTTGTGAGGATCKTMCATCCTGAGCCGATYCACCAGCGCGGTACTATCGGCAGTGAGCATTTGAATGGCAATGCCAGATTCAGCCTGAAAAGCGTCGAGCACGGGTTTGATCAAGCGCTCAGCTCGGCCGGAATAGACCACGAGCGAATCACCAGAAAACGACAGTGGGGGGGCGCATAAGAGGGAGACGATAAGGCAAACAGAATAGATAAGGATTCTAGCTGTGGATTGAGAACGCATGCGCTTGCTACCTTCGATCTGTTTGGGTGTTCAGTTGGCGGCCACAGTTCTTGCACTCTCCATTGGAAAGCTGAATGGGATCGCCATAGAGCTCAAGTTTGTGCGTATGAATCGTGAATCCATTTTTTCGTGCCACTTCTTCCTGAAGGTCCTCAATTTGGCAGTTCTCAAATTCGATGATTTTGTCGCAGGTAAGGCAGATCAAGTGGTCATGATGTCCCTTGTGCGAGACGTTATCAAACTTGGTTTGGGAACCGAAGTGCTGTTCCTGTGCCATGCCGGTTTCACACAGGAGCTTTAATGTTCGATACACCGTGGCCAAACCGATGTGCGGATCTTTCTTGGCGAGCAGGCGATACATCTGCTCCGCTGTCACATGTTCCATTTTAAGAAACGTGGTGAGGATGTTTTCCCGTTGCCGGGTGAGTTTCAGATTGTTCTTGGTCAGGTGCTGCTTGAGAATATCGAGTTCTTTGGTGGGTTTGGCCATGMGKSWMYTMWYKYKYWYWWTYGAWKRTMYKAKTAWMWCCAANMAARAKAMAAMASSRWCAMKMYWWRRMWKKKAKWSSCKRWRTKRYAWGWSSKTTKYSMTYTGTCATTTCGACCCTTGGGAGAAATCTCTCGTTCGACAATGGGGGGAGATKTCTCGCTCCGCTCGRAATGACAAGACCGTKGTGATGTAMGGGGTTCTCCCAAGGGTCGAAATGACMACACAGTTGTTATGTCACGTTGYTCTTTCATTTTCTGTCTCRGTCGTGGGTCCTCGAGTTGGGCGCGGCGGAGCCGCRTMCACGAATCGGCTTTTCGGCGAAGGTTGTTTGAGTCCWTTGACAAGGCTCAGGATAGACTTCGCGATTTCCCGAGCCATCTTGACCTGTCCYGAGCGGAGTCGAAGGGTTYGGGGCGGAGGCGGAGGGACCCGGAGGGCCGCACACGGGTGAGAACGGTTTTGGGCACTTTTGCCGAAACACAAGTGTCTCGTCGCGNCGGGGCGATACCTCGCATKARTAAAGCMATAGNAATTGGTGGGCMGTACCCACCCWACATTGATTTCTGAATTTCTTTCCTAGGYCACAATCTTCCCTTTTCTCGTTGACGCCGTTCATGGTTGCTCGTTAGGATCGCGATCTTGTCGACTTAGGGTTCGCGCAAGAATAACTTCCCACGTTTGGGTGCTGAGACGCCTGTCTGGCAAGGCGCGAGGACTGCGCATACTCCTCGTATGAAAAGGACGAGCAACGCCGCCAGACTGGATAGATCGACGCCCAAACATGGGAAGTTATTCTTGCCGCGAACCCTTAAGATCTTTTGCCGAAATTATAGGGCCAGGAACGAATTCATGCGTAAACCCAACGACATCACTATTGATCGGACTTTACTGATCTACGTGCTTCACTTGGTGGAGGCGAAGGAATTTTCGATGGTCAGTGATGTGAAGCTTCAGCAGCTTGTGTTTCTTGCCGAGTTGCAAATGCTTGGGAAAGGGTTTCGCGGGTTTCATTTTGAGTTTATGCGTTACCCCTATGGAGCCTTCAGCAAAGATCTCGACAATGACCTGCTGGCCATGCGCAAGAAAGAACGGTTAGAGAATTTTGATGTGGTCGGGCAGGCGGAGGACTGTATTCCGCTTTTGGAGGAAGCCATTCCTGGCGTCGAGGCGAATGAGCAGATCATGGAAATCATCCAAGCCGTGGTCGAAACCTACGGGTCCAAAGACCTTGGTGAGATTTCGAAATCTGTCGAAGATGTGGAAATCAGCGTGGTTGATCGTCCTGAAGATAAAATAGTTATTCTCGATATTCCCTTTCACTCCATGATGTTGGTGCCTTCTCGCATCGAAGTCACTGGGGAATTTTCTTTCCTTCCCAAAACTCTCTCTCAACTGAATACGGCGCTTGGGATGTAATTCTCTTTCTGGGTTGAGGAACGGGGCCGAGTAACGTGTGCACTGCAAATTTCAAACTAAATCAATGACTTATGCAATATTTGCATAAACTGAGAGGTCAATAGAATCAACAAGTTATGAATTGGCTGTGCAAAAGTTTTATGACAATCTATCTTCGGATTAATTGCCATTGGAATGAGATAGGTAATGAATAACCAAAACTCGGTACAGGCCACACAACGCGCCGGTGAGTGTGTGAGAGACATGTTTTCTTTAGCCATGCCAACGAAGCGATGCGCGACCATCGTCATGACCGGATGACGTCGTGTCAGCGCGGGGTGGTTGACCAGTGTGGTGCTGCGGGAACTATGCGTTACGGTGCTGCTACTCGGAATGACCAAGGTCCTAAAAGTCAGTTCATGGGTAATGGTTTGGGGGTGGAAAGGAGGCCCAATAGCTATGAAACATTGTGTCAACCCAGGGGGCATCCCTTCAACCTTCACGCCCAAACAACGCCGCTTCATTGAAGAATATTTGGTCGATCTGAATGCGACACAGGCTGCCATTCGAGCCGGATATAATCAACATGCCGCCTATTCGATCGGGCAGGAAAACCTGAAGAAACCTGAAATTCAAGCGGCTCTCGAAGTTGCCATCCAAGCCCGGTCGGCGCGCACGGAAACGAACGCCGATCGCGTCGTCCTCGAACTGAGCCGTCTCGCCCTTATCCCAATTACTTCAGTCTGTAGTTGGGATAAGACTGGCAAAGTCGAACTGAAGCCATCGGACCAGATTTCCCCCCATGCTGCAGCGGCCATCAAGGAAATTTATGCGATCACACACATCAATGCCGATGGCAGCACGACTTGTAGACTCCATATTAAAATGAGCG
>LXTH01000153.1 GCA_001643555.1 Nitrospirae bacterium SPGG5
AGTAGACAATCAACTTGACGACGCGAACCATGCCCGTGAACGGACTCTCTCCGGTGGCGACGGCCCAGCGTCCAACCTCGATGTTGATCCACAATTGCAGGAAGATACCGATCGCCGCCGCCCACAGCAGATCGGCGCCGACGATGGACGTGATCCAGGGCCACATGATCAACTCGCCTGAGCCAATGGCGATACCGGCCATCACGATGCCGGGGCCCATCATCTTAAGGAATGGCTTGTCGCGTCTGGGCAGTTCCGCTTCCTTCAGCGGTGGGACGGGTATGGGCATGGGTCACTCCTTCCGATTCATTCCACTGGGCCAACGCAATTGAGTGGGTCGCTTCTCTCCCCGGTACTGCGCTGAGAAGACTACCATTCGCGGTAGCGCGGATCGAACCTACCCTCCATCGGGAAACACGCGGTTCAAACGGTGATCGATGAGAGTCAATGGGTTCGCTTAGATTATCGTCCCTTWGCCGGTGCCGATCTCGATCAATCTGTCGGCCGCGCAGTTCCGCGATCAAAAATTGGTGCAAAAAGCGCATAAAAATGGACTTATTATTATTTTAATAACGATGCGATCTAAGCCTGTACTATAACCGCTTATCTGAATCGAAAGGAATGATATTGGTTTTCACTTTATCTATAGCTTCAGGGCCACTCATCGCCAGTTCAACTTTGCATCCTGATTTTTTGAGAAGTGTGCTAGCCACTATCTGATTTACTTCATTATCGTCTACCAATAAAATTTTAGGGATAATCCCAGCATAGTTATCTGAACTAATGATAGAAAGTTCAGATTTAGCGGCTTTGGTCTTTTTGGCTCTGGTCTTTTCAGCCGCCGCTACTGTAGCCTCAAAAGTAAACCAAAAGGTACTTCCCTTTCCATACTCACTCTCGACCCAGATCTCACCACCGAAGTGCACCACTATCTCTTTGCTGATAGCCAGCCCCAGCCCAGTCCCCCCGTACTTGCGGGTGGTGGACGAGTCGGCTTGCGAGAACGGCTGGAACAGGACCTCCAGTTGGTCGGCACTCATCCCGATACCGGTGTCCGAAACCTGGAATCGGAGAAAGCCTGAACCACCAGTCTCCGGGTCTTTCTCCACATTGAACGCCACCTCGCCAATTTCGGTGAACAAGGATTGCTCGCCTTCGCCTTGGCCGACATGTCGGACTCATGAACACAAACCAGACCGGAGATTCGCTCGAAACCACAGTTGCCAGAATTCAACAGATGTTGGATCCCGATTCGTCAGTTAGCCGCAGCGAATATCTCATCGACCGACTTGGACACAGGCGCCAATTCGATGTCGTAATTCGAGGTCGTTGTGCAGGTCGGGACATCCTCGGTGTGGTCGAGTGCAAGAACTGGAACAAGCCTGTGGGTTCACCGCAGATCCGCGATTTTGTAGGCAAGATCGAGAAGTCCAACTGCAAGCTGGGCTTTTTGCTCTCTAGAAATGGTGTCACGGGAGCCAACAATAGTGCTGATGCTCTCCGAGAGATTCGATTCGCGGCYGATCGCCTGGGCGAKCTGCTCCGGACTCCAGCGCAGCTCGAGGCCGATCACCTTGCACGAGCGGAAGAAGCGCTTGACGTGCGCGTCGAGGGCCAGCACGACCGGTCCCGCGGGCAGGGAGTAGGCGCGCAGGCCCTCGAAGACGCCAGTGCCGTAGTGCAGGGCGTGGGTCATAACGCCTACCTTGGCCTCAGACGCGGGAATGTACTCGCCGCCGAAATAGGCTAAAGGTGTTGGCGCCATGACCTGCTCCTTCCGTGGACCGTTGCCTGTTTCGTAGCGCCATTATATCCACAGCTACGTTTCAGAGGCAAGTTTGGGTGTTCTCTTACCCCTCATCTACGGGCCGCAGGCCCACCACCACCAGGAATCCCAGCACCGTAATCGCAGCCTCTACTACAGCTGTGCCGCGCTGTTCCCGCCAGCTCACTCTCTTCATCTTCTGCATSRKSWTCACTCGCAGAGCGAAACTCAATCAATCGATAAGTGTCGCGGAAGCGCGTAGCGTCTATGGCCTGTTGCTGGCATTTTTTGCATGGACAGTGCTTGCCGTCATACTTGGGATCAGGGGAATCCACATTTCGTTGATGCAACACATACCGCTGCTGTGGCAAGCCTGCGTGCCCATTGTTCTGTTGATCACTGGTCTGATTTTCTCTCCAACGCTCCGCAGCGGTCTGCGGGGCATCGTCGCAAACACACCGTGGCATTGGCTGGTCTTTGCTCAAGCCTTGCGCATCGGAGCAATTGGCGGTGTGATGAAAGGGATCAAGGGGGAAATCACGTCCGGTTTCGTTCTTTGGATCGGCATTCCGGATTTTCTGTTCGGCCTATCTGCCCTTGTCGTTGGGTGGCTGTTGCTACGCAATGCCGTCAGCCATCAATTTTTGGCGATCTGGAGCCTTGTTGGCGCCTCGCTCGTCCCCCTGCCGACGTTCATCCCCATGAATTACTGGATGAACGAGCCGGGCTTTGTCTTCATCTTCGGATTTCCGATGGTGTTGGCGCCGAGTATCGTCGTCCCCATCTTTATCTTTTTGAACCTCCTCATGGCATGGAGAATATTTGAATTGCGAAGGGAGTGATTTGCAGGCAACGATATGCTGATTGATACATTCCATGTCAATTAGGAAAATTTGAAATACGCCCCATGCGCGTGGATGTTTGGAGTCCGACCATGAGAAATTTCAGAGAAGAATATGGCGAATGGGCACTCATTACTGGCCGTATGGTCAAAAAGCTCAACCAGCCTTGCTAGTATCGAAAAAACTCAAGTTTTTCAATGGGGATGAATTTATAGAAGGGACAGGTCCCAAAAAGGTCACCCCCCGTTCCCGAAAAAAAACGGCCTAGATTGTTGGGTGACCGGCGAGTGAACCTTCTCTCTTTTCTAAAAAAGGGATTGGGGTTACACTACTCCTCATTAGTTTTGAGTTTACAAAACTCTTAAATTGGGAGGTTGTGCGTGAGCGAACTCTGTGATGAAGCTCAAGATCACATGGACTTCTGTCAATTCACGGTTGAACATGCCCCAGAGGCCATTTTTTGGGTTGATGCTGAGGCAAAATGCCATTGGATTAATGAAGTGGCGTGTCAATGGCTGGGGTATTCCCGAAAAGAACTTCAATCCATGAAAATTTTCGAGTTCTGCCCTGCTCACCAAGAAAAGGACTGGGAAGACTATTGGGGGAAAGTAAAGGATAGGAAGCTGGACCCCTTTGAGACCTATCTGCAAACGAAAAATGGACGGAAGATTCCGGTGGAGGTGTCTTGTAATTACATTGAATTTGGAGGGAGAGGATATGCCTGTGCATTTGCTCGGGATATCACCGAACGAGAGAAAGCGAAGGAGACGATCGAGCAACTTAGTCGACACAATGAAATGATTCTTAATGCCGCCGGCGAGGGGATCTTTGGATTAGACCTGACAGGACACCATACGTTTGTGAACCCCGCTGCGGCCAGAATGCTGGGATACTCGATTAAAGATTTGTTTGGAAGGCCCAGCCATTCGAT
>LXTH01000036.1 GCA_001643555.1 Nitrospirae bacterium SPGG5
GCTGACCCGCTCTTCCGATCTTCATAGCGAAAAATCGTGGTGCGATAGCACAAACGAAGAGGAAGCCCTTGGCCCGCCATGCCCATGGCCACAATCCTGGCAATTTGGGCTGTGACATCAGGGCGAAGCACGAGAATCCGTCCCGTGGTCCAATCCGCAAACTTGTAACATTTCTCCAGTGTTTCGGCTGGCAACCCAGCTGAAAGAACATCAAGGTATTCAAAGGTCGGCGGAATAATTTCACGATAACCCCATCGGGAAAAGCCATCGAAGATCATGGCCTCAAGATGGCGGACTCGTTGTGAGGCCTCGGGCAACAACGTGGCCATGCCCATGGGAATGAGGGATCGGGCTGAGGTCTCCAGGAGGAAGGATTGGCGTTCCACGGGTTGATGTTGACGACGTGCCATGGAACGTATCAGTTGGCTAGGGCACCTGAGTCAGATCAACCAGGCGCACGGACAGAATATCTTGTTCCTGTTTTATCGTCTCAATGACTTGCGGAGACGGCGGATCATCCAAACCAATGATGAGCAACGCATTCTCGCCTTTTTTGGCTCGAGCACATTGCATGCGAGCAATGTTCACGTTGTGCTCTCCGAGAACACGTCCCACCGTTCCAATGACCCCAGGGCGATCGACATTGTAAATCATCAGCATATAGCCTTCGGGAATCACTTCCACGGGATAGGCATTACTCTCGACGATACGAGGATCTTTCTTATGATACAGCGTCCCAGCCAGTGTATGGGTTTGCTTCCCAGCCTCCACATGAATTCGAATAAGACTGGTATATTCTCCGGCATCACTGCCTTTAATCTCTTTCACTTCGATCCCGCGTTTTTTTGCAATAAAGGGGGCATTAACTGAATTCACGACACTTTCCAAAATTGGCGCCAACAGTCCTTTGAGAACCGCCACGGTCAATGGAGCCAGAGATAAATTGGCCACCTCTCCACAATACTCAACCGTGACCCGTTCGATACCGCCATCGATGAGCTGCGACTGAAAAAGTCCCATGCGCTCGACCAGACCCAAATACGGTAGCAACTGAGGGAGAATTTCTGGTGGGACCGAAGGGACATTCACAGCTCCACGAGCCACGCCTTTCTTGAAATAATCAACAAACTGTTCCGCAATCCCGACGGCTACGTTTTCCTGAGCCTCTTCCGTCGAAGCGCCAATATGTGGAGAACAAATAAAGTTCTCCAACGTGAGCARCGGRTGATCGGGYTTCACCGGCTCCTCTTCAAACACATCAAASGCAGCGGAGGCCACCTTCTTGCTTTGCAAGGCCTCAAATATATCCTTCTCATTGACGATTCCGCCTCGGGCACAATTGACGATCATCACCCCATCCTTCATCTGCTGAAAAGCTTTGGCATTAATGATCGACCGGGTTTCATTCGTCAGCGGAGTATGGACAGAAATAATATCGGAACGGCGAAAGAGTTCGGGTAATTCCACGGCTTCAATGCCCAGCTCTTTTGCCCGCTCGGGAGCGAGAAACGGATCATACCCAATAACGTTCATGGATAATCCCTGTGCCAGTTTGGTCACTACGGTACCTATCTGCCCAAGACCAACAAGTCCCAGTGTCTTGTTGTACAACTCCGCTCCCATGAATTTACTTTTTTCCCATTTGCCCGCCTTGGTCGAGGCCGTGGCTTGAGGGATTTTTCGGCTCATCGCCACCATCATCGCAATCGTGTGCTCAGCTGTCGTAATGGTATTGCCGCCTGGAGTATTCATGACGACAATTCCTCGACGAGTCGCCGCCTCTTTGTCGACGTTATCCAAACCGGTCCCGGCCCGACCGATAATTTTGAGCTGAACCCCGGCCTCAATCACCTCAGCCGTCACCTTGGTGGCCGAACGAACGATGATCCCGTCATAGGCTTTGATTTCTTGGAGCAATTCTTCCTTGCTCAACTTGGTTTTCACATCCGCCGTAAATCCGGCTTGTTGCAGAACTTCCACACCTCGTGCCGACAAGCTATCACTGATCAAAATTTTCATTGGCTATTCCCTACGCTTTCCGTTTTTCAAAATCCGCCATATAGTCGATGAGCGCATCCACACCGGCTTCCGGCATSGCGTTATAAATGCTGGCACGCATACCRCCCACTGAACGATGYCCTTTGAGTGTCGTCAACCCTGYTKCCTCRGCACCGGCYAGAAACTCCTTATCCARYTCGGCATTGGCCAACACAAACGTCACATTCATCCAGGATCGRGAAGATTTCTCAACAGGATTACTATAGAAGCTGGAACYRTCAATGGCCGCATACAGCTTCTTGGCCTTMCGCTCGTTGRTCGCACCCATRRCMGAAAGRCCACCCTGYKCTTTCATCCAYTTAAAGACCAAACCCGCCARRTAGATSSCATAGGTCGGCGGCGTATTCAGCATCGAATCGGCTTTMGCTTGTTGRGCATAATCAAACACACTRGGCGTGATYGGCAARACATCGCCMATAAGATCATCCCTYACGATRACTAAGGTCACCCCTGCCGGRCCAATATTCTTTTGAGCGCCAGCATAAATCAGCCCGAATCGACTCACATCAATCGGCCGAGACAAAGTCGTCGAGGAAAAATCCGCCACCAGTGGTACATTACCGACATCCGGCATCCAGTGGAATTCTACTCCCTCAATCGTCTCGTTTGGCGTGTAGTGCACATAGGCCGCATCTTGGCTCAACGACCAACTTTCGAAGGGCGGGATCGTCGTAAATTTATCGCCTTCCGAAGAAGCCGCGACATTCACCGAGCAATATTTCTTCGCCTCRCTGATRGCCTTTTTTCCCCAGGAACCCGTCCAGATGTAATCGGCTTTGGTYTTCCCMCGTARCARGTTCATGGGAATCGTGGCGAACTGGGTCGAAGCGCCCCCCTGCAAAAAGAGGACTTTATAATTGTCCRGGACTCCCAATAGGTCACGGACATCYTTTTCAGMCTCGGCATGCACCGAAACAAATTCTTTGCCCCGGTGACTCATCTCCATAATAGAGGCACCAGCCCCATGCCAATCCGGCAATTCTTCTTGGGCCYKYTTSAGCACAGCYTCWGGTAACATCGCCGGGCCAGCACTAAAATTATATTTCCTCGCCATTAAATAMGTTCCYCTGGGTCAATGAACCTTGAAAATTCGTGAATCGCCTGAAAYTTTTTCCCCGTTTCACCACCATCGTWCAASAGATTWATCAAAGGACTCAGAGACCCCTATACAAAAAATACCATACGGCTCTTGGGAATCTCCCGCATATAGACCTGGGTAACTGGGGGTCCAGCGGCTCGTGATTACGATGAGGATTTGAGAAGGAGTGACGCTACCACCCAGAACTATTGGGGGTCAAGGATGGGGATGAAATACGTAATGCGTGCTGAGTAAAGGGGATGTTTTTGTAGGGTGGACACTACCCACCATTTAATTTTAGGTGGGGTGTCGTCCCCACACGACGAGGCCCCTTCGACTGAGCTCAGGGCAGGCCTTGTGTTTCGGCAAAAGGGACCAAAACCATTTCCGCCC
>LXTH01000019.1 GCA_001643555.1 Nitrospirae bacterium SPGG5
CAGGCAGGCGCGCTCGAAGGCGGGAGAGAATTGGGTCATTCAATTCACGAATTGACAGTGTCTTGAGAATTCATTACTTTTCTTGTCAGTCATCCAACAGAGTTAACAGGTTTGGAGGGTGTGATGCATAACGAATTCACTGCGATCATTGAACAAGATGGGGATTGGTTTGTTTCCTACTGCCCAGAAATTCCTGGAGCGAATGGACAAGGCAAGACAAAAGAGGAAGCAAGAACAAGTCTTGCTGATGCCATTGCGCTGATCTTGGAAGATCGTCGCGAGGATGCGCTTCGAGGTACGCCACCTGAGGCTATCCGAGATACGGTGACGCTTGGGTGAAACGGAGCGCCTTGCTTCGCCACTTACGCAAACATGGATGCTACTGGGCCTGTTGAATATTTCACTCCAATAGCCAATAAAAGCTTCAAATGAGCCAGGCATCGTCAAAGGGGWGGGAATGTTCAAAAAAGTCCGTCCAGCAAGGCCGCAGCCCTTTTGACGCGCGGAGCGTACTCATAGTACGTGAGCACGGCAAAAGGGCGAGAACGCCGCTGGCGGCTTTTTTCAACATTCCCATGAAAGCTAGGCGTGTAGTGTGGAATTGGGGCAGATGAGAGCGTTTGACAAGAACTGACAGAATCTCTACTAAAGTTCCATGAACGAATGTCCGAAAGAAACTATTGACAATATGGAGAGTCATGGTATACAAAATATTTATACCTTCCACTTACTCAAAGGAATCCACCGTCTCCCTACATGACTTTCCGTTTCTGCCAAAGCCCATTCTCGTTCTAAACGTTTATAGCCACTGAACATTTTGTTACTCATGATTATTGCTTTACATTTTCATTCGCATACTCGTCTTATGAAGGAATTGAGGAGCTCAAGGTATTATGTTGACTGACTCAACACTACATGCGTGTTCTTTACCTGCTGGGATTGTCTGACTTCATACCTTAAAAGACTCCCTATTCAATGTATCTGTCATCCATCAGTGACAAAATGTTCATTGTCCCCCCAAAAAAATTATCGCGAATTGAGATCGTGAATATCCATCCACAACAGATGGACCTTTCTGTGGATGTGAGAAGAAATGGACAGAGAGAACCCATCGTAGGATCCAAACCAGGACGGCATTGACAATACCCTTCCTACCCATTTAATACCCACCCTAGGAGAAGCACATGCACCTCGCCGAATTAAAACAGAAAAACATTGGTGATCTCGCCGAACTCGCTCGCACCTTGAAGGTTGATGGAGCAGCGAATTTGCGCAAACAGGAACTTATTTTTGCCATACTCCAAGGCCAGTCAGAGAAGAATGGAGTGATTTTTGGAGAAGGAGTGTTGGAAACCTTGTCAGATGGGTTTGGGTTTCTTCGTGCGCCGGATTCAAATTATTTGCCGGGGCCTGATGATATTTATATCTCCCCTTCGCAAATCCGTCGATTTAGTCTTCGGACCGGCGACATTGTGTCGGGCCAAATTCGGCCACCAAAAGACGGGGAGCGCTACTTCGCGTTACTCAAGGTTGAGAAAATCAATTATGACGAACCGGAAATGCAGCGAGACAAGATCCTCTTTGATAACCTGACCCCACTCTATCCTGACCAACGAATTGAGTTAGAGTTTGATCCGGAAGAGTACTGTACGCGAATAATGGACCTCACGACGCCAATTGGGATGGGGCAACGCGGACTGATTGTCGCCGCACCGCGAACAGGAAAGACCATGCTGCTTCAAGCCATTGCCCGCGCGATATTGACCAATCATCCGGAAACGGTGCTGATTGTCCTGTTGATTGATGAGCGGCCCGAAGAAGTCACGGATTGGCAACGGCAGGTGAAAAAAGCCGAAGTCATCAGCTCGACGTTTGATGAGCCGGCCCAACGTCATGCGCAAGTGGCAGAAATTGTCATGGAAAAAGCCAAACGATTGGTGGAGCACAAACGGGACGTGGTCATTCTTCTGGATAGCATTACACGCCTGGCCCGAGCCTATAACTCGATTGCTCCGCCGAGTGGGAAGGTGTTGTCCGGAGGTCTTGATTCAAACGCCTTGCAACGCCCCAAACGATTCTTCGGCGCCGCTCGGAATATTGAATTTGGCGGGAGTCTCACCATTATGGCCACGGCCTTGGTGGACACCGGGAGCCGGATGGATGATGTGATTTTTGAGGAGTTTAAAGGTACTGGTAATATGGAAGTCCACCTCGATCGTCGGTTGGCCGACAAGCGAATCTTCCCAGCCATTGACATTAGTCTATCCGGCACCAGGAAAGAAGAGCTGCTGGTTGATCGTGATCGATTAAACAAGATGTGGATTTTGCGAAAGGTTCTGAGCCCGCTTGGGACCATGGAGGCCATGGAGTTTCTCATGGACAAAATGGCAGGCACCAAGACCAATCAGGAATTTTTGCAGTCGATGAATCGCTAATAATTTTTGACAGGCTCCTAGCAACATCCTGCCAGTTTTGCCAACCACCCGTCATTCATGGTACACATACTGGGTACACTCCAAGGTGTGACGTTTGTGAAGGACTCGCGCGAGAATACCTTTCCCTGTTTGGGTGCTGAGGCACCTGTCTGGCAAGGCGCGAGGACTGCGCATACTCTTCGTATGGAAAGGACGAGCAACGCCGCCAGACGGGATGGATCGACGCACAAACAGGGGAAGTTATTTTTGCGCGAGCCCTAAAGGAGACTTTGGTCATGAAAGCAGGGATTCATCCAGATTACCGCGAGGCGACCGTGAGTTGTGCATGTGGTGCGAAATTTCAAACTCGTTCCACAGTCGGAAACCTCAAGCTCGATATTTGTTCCAGTTGCCACCCCTTCTTTACCGGAACCCAAAAAATTGTAGATGCGGAAGGGCGTGTGGAACGATTCAGGAAAAGATACGCGAAAAAAGCCAAGGCTTAGGAGCCTGTCCCAGATTAGCCGAACCTACTGCGGATGTGCTGGAGGTGGCCAGATGTTCCGATCCTTTTCGGGAAATGTTGMRRMAGACMNGCCAGCTGCGTTCTCGGGCTKTTGGCGTGCTCACGTACTCCGTGTACGCTCCGCGCGCYNNAAGNCCTRCTCCGCCGAAGTAGCCTTTGGCTACGAAGGCCGGGAAGCCCTGCGGCTTTGCTGGACGGCCTTTTTGAACATTCCCCGTTTTCGTTAAATAGGCACTACTATTCGTCTCACACGATCGAAACATCTGACTCAAACCAACATGCCCTCGCGACGATCCCTGATCTCGGACAGGCTCCTAGGGCGGTTCTTTCCAGATCCGCCTTACTTCCATAGGTACATAGGTATAAATAATAAAAATCTGCATCTGCCCACACATTCTCCCTCTCAAGCCTGCTTAAATCGTTTAAGAAAGGATGCCAAGATCCCGACGAACAGGCGAGTGAACTGTATATGTCAGCGTTTTGAGCTTATTGGCCCTCTTGAATCCACAGTGCCAAGCATGGCTCAAGGGGAAGTGTGCATTCGTGCCAGATCGGAAG
>LXTH01000020.1 GCA_001643555.1 Nitrospirae bacterium SPGG5
GCATTCGTTGGCACAATTCCTCGAATAGAATCATTGGGCAATGATCGACCAAAGGCTTGCCAAGATTTTCCACGATCAACGCTGTGATAAATGCCGCCGTCCTGCGTCCCCACGAATAATGTATTGTCTCGATTCTTCGCGAGGATCCGAATGTGATTATGCCGGAGGCGTTCCTTAGCATCGACGAACTGACTCTTGACCCGTTGCCATGTGGCAGTCCCAGGCTTCGTCGTGTCGAGCCACAGTACGCCTTTTCCCGCCGTCCCCACGAACAAGCGCTGATTATCCATCATGACCATACTCGAGACCAATATTTGATCTAAGCCATCGGCCATCACCACCCAGGTCTGATCAGTCTCATGCCATTGATAAACCCCACGCCCTGTGCCTGCATAGATCCCTCGGGAATGAGCCAGAAGCGATTTGACTTCCACTCGCTTGAGGCCTTGAGAAATGGCTTCCCAGGACATCCCATCTTCCTTGGTTCGAAAAATACCACCACGGACGGTTCCGGCATACACAATCCCTTTTTGATCAACAGCGAGGGAGAGAATGAATCGATCACCGAGCCCCACATTGATGGTCTTCCACGTATCACCATGATCATGGCTCACAAACACACCTAAGCCAAAAGATCCCGCATAGACCGTTCCTTCATTCGTCGTAGCTAAGGCTTGAATGCTTGGGGCAAAAGCACCCTCATGCCCAAACGGATTGGAATGACGTTCCGATGCAGCCAAAGCCCCGCCACTCCACGAGGCGATCAGGATCACCGGGGTAAGAAAAATGCCCAAGAGCTGTATTTGGGAAAGGGGTTGTTTTTTATAACGGCTCATACGGAGAAAAGGTCATACACTCTTAAGAAGGTGGAGTGGCTTCATCCTCGGAAAGAGATTCGCTATCAGCGTCCTCTGACTCATCAGAGACAGCAGGTTTCCGCTGACCAAACCACTTTGCCCCCCAAATTCCCGCTTCATAGAGCACAATCAGGGGAACCGCCATCAGCATCATGGTAAAGAGCGTCGCATCGGGAGTAATAACGGCGGAGACAATCAAGGCAATCATCGCAGCATGGCGGCGGAACTTGATGAGTTGTTCCGGCTTAACCAAGCCGACTCGGGACAGCAGCGTTAACGTCAGCGGCAATTCAAACGCAAAGCCAAACGCTAAAAGAAATTTCACGTTAAAATCGACATACATCCCCACCGCTAATTCCGGCTTTAATTCTCGCTCTAATCCGAAGGACACAAAGAAGTTTATGACAAGGGGAAGAATCACTAAGTTGCAAAAAACCAAACCGAGAGCAAAAAACCCGGAGGCCAATACAAACAAGGGAATGCCCCACCGTTGCTCACCGGGCAACAGCGCCGGCTGGATAAACTTCCAACATTGGTGAAGAATGACCGGCAGGCTGACTACAATCGCCGCGAGGAAGGAGATTTTTATTGAAGCAAAGAGAGCTTCGGCCGGCCCATAAAATATCAAATCATCAGCAAACGGTCGCTTAAACCACTCAATCAAATCCGCTGACACAGAAAACATGATGACGAACGCCACCAAAATCGTCGCGCCAATAATCAGCAGCCGGCGTTTGATATTACCAATATGACGAGAAAGAGGATTTGCAATCGATATCATAAAAAAAATTGGCCTTGTGTAAAACGTGACCCCGAGACTTCTACAGCACCTGGGGGAAACTTCAACCCGTAGGCTGGCCTTGACTCACCCGGTACTCTCGGATCATTCCCGCCATACGATCCTTCTTCCCAAGTTTCTCTTTTTGAATTTGTTTTTTCAGTAACTCTTCTTGAGGTGTGAGGGTGTGGTTTTGCAATAACGTTTCCAGTTCAGCATCGAGACGATGATGCGATTCCTCCATCTCTCGATAATCTGCATTYGRTRAACKSMKKYGSTMYASAWWWWGWTNGTCWSNTSATSANTRCKNATSMYSCSWCCWRWGYYCWYSSCASKSKYGTKRGGACCTGARAGAAAWTAACTTGGAYMATATCGCGCCAAGATTKGGRKCRGATTTGGACGGAACGATTGAGAAARMCYCGAGGCATAGCACAGCTATGTTGAGGRTKTTTCGATTGAGGCCCGTTCAAMGATGGCCCGAAGATTGGATGCGAGATGTCCAARTWATTTTCYCTCAGGTCCTGGGNTTAGAATAMGGTCATYAAANTATGATAGCGAATATCCCAATACCACTTGCAAAACAGGATGTGCAAAAAACCCGTCCNNCAARGCTGMCCTGCCTGCACRCTTGCGCGTTGTAGCGGCGACAGCGCGTAAACGCGAAGCCGTTTCGGCAGAGGCAGGGAACGCARCTGSCGGACCCTTCGGAAAGACTCAGGGCATGCTTTTTCAACATCCTGCTAAAAYGGGTCATCAAACTCTATGGGTTCAAGCCGCATCAGAATAGCATCCTCCGCAGGGTCGGTATAGTAGGCAGCTCGACTCCCATATTCGCGAAATCCGAAGCCGTCATACAAGGATTGAGCGGCGATATTCGAAGCCCGAACCTCCAATAATGCCCGTTCCACACCCTGAGTTTTGGCATCATACAGCGCAAACTGCACGAATCGACGCGCAATCCCCTGACGTCTCCACGGTTGACACACGGCCAAATTGAGTATTCGTAATTCTTCAAACACGATCCAATAGCAAAGATACCCAGCAATATCTTCAGGCTGACCCTGATCATCGATGGGAGTCGCCACATACAACCGGCTAAATGGGTTTCCCACCAACTCGGCCTCAAACATCACGCGAGTCCATGGAGCAGAAAATGCCTCCTGCTCAATGTCTAAAATTTGATCAAGGTGAGAGGATTCAACAGGATTGATACTTAGGCACAAATTCGACGAAGGTTCCACATCCATGTTGAGCATAATCAGTTTGAATTTGAAATAGATGCTTTACGGGCTTTAGCCTCCCATTGCACTTCGGCTTCAGCACGTTGAATATACCGAGGGGAGAGTTGCCCCCCAGCATACTGCCTTGAACGGAAGGATGACAAGCTGGAAAATGCCACACTAATTGCCGAGGGCTGCATGGCCTCATCTGGCCCTGAGATGGCTTTTCCACCTAGCAATTTATGTAATTCAGAAGCATGCGCCAACCAGCCCTCACCAAATAGAATGGTTGCATTTTCAATAGAATCAATAAGTTGCAATAATGGTCCATGGCGATCCTCGCTCACGCGTTCAAGCTGGTCGCCTTTCCACTGAAATAAGGCCCAATACACATCACCACGACTTGCTTTTAAGATGGGGCAGACGGGCTTATTCTCCCCCCTCATATTCCACGCCATCCCCTCCAACGTCGGGACGGTCACTAGAGGAAGCTGCGTGGCAACACGAAATCCCATCATTGTGGAAAGCCCAACGCGCAAACCCGTAAACGATCCCGGTCCCAAAGAAACGGCTAAGCCATCAAGTTGGTTGACCACCAGGCCAAGGGATTGAAGAAGACGATCAATGGTGGGAACCAAGAC
>LXTH01000111.1 GCA_001643555.1 Nitrospirae bacterium SPGG5
TGTCGATACACCATTTGAGTACTTCGACAACACCATACATGGACAATTCAATTTTAAATTTGGTCACTTGAGATTCTACCATTGCTTCCTCCTCTTGGTAATTACGAGAAAAGCTATACCACATTTCTCTTTCCTTCTTCCAGTCGTTTCAGGCAATCAAAACTTGTATCATACATTTCCCGGGCTTGCCCGGACCAATCGCGCTAGTTTCAGGTAGGTATAGTAGGTCTTTGGCCTCACTATGGTGGGCGTTATATCAATCCGAGAAAAAAAATCGTATACTTCACTACTTGTGTCCTCTCTGACAGAATTCAAAGAGAAAATCCGACTCTCAGGGTTCGCGCAAGAATAACTTCCCCTGTTTGGGTGCTGAGACACCTGTCTGGCAAGGCGCGAGGACTGCGCATACTCCTGTATGGAAAGGACGAGCAAYGCCGCCAGACGGGATGGATCGACGYCCAAACCGGGAAAGTTACTCTTACGAGAGCCCTAAGGATGACCCATTGATGCCAGGTTCCCCACACCCATACAAGGACTTAGCCCTGCCACGGCGCCTCTTATTGGGCCCAGGGCCAAGCATGGTACACCCTCGGGTCCTACGAGCGATGAGTACTCCACTTGTGGGACACCTTGATCCTGAATTTCTGGCCATCATGGATGAGATTCAAGAACTGCTCCGATGGATTTTTCAGACGGACAATGCATTAACCATTGCGGTGTCAGGGACAGGGTCGGCAGCGATGGAAACGGCTATCGTAAATCTGATTGAACCTGGAGACCGCGTGGTGGTTGGAATCAACGGGGTCTTTGGCACACGTATCGCCCAGATGGTTACACGATGCGGTGGAACGGTTGTCGGCATTGAGGTACCTTGGGGTCAACCTATTCCCTTGGACCGGATCACCCACATTCTTCAAACGGCTGGATCAATCAAAGCAGTCGCACTCGTTCACGCAGAAACGTCCACCGGTGTCTGGCAATCATTGGAACACATCGGGCCACTCTGTCATGACCAAGGCGCCCTCTTGATTGTGGATGCGGTGACGTCCCTCGGCGGTATTCCCGTGCAGGTGGATGCGTGGCACATTGATGCCTGTTACTCTGCTACACAGAAATGCCTGAGCTGTCCACCAGGGTTGGCACCACTGACATTCAGCCAGCGCGCGCAAGACGTGCTCCGCAATCGAAAAACCCCGTGCCAAAGCTGGTATCTCGATTGCACCCTCGTGGCCGACTACTGGACTGAAGGGAAACGCACCTATCACCATACCGCTCCAATTTCCATGTCCTACGCGTTACGCGAAGCACTTCGACTGATACACGAAGAAGGGCTCGACGGGCGTTTTGTTCGTCACCAGCAGAACAGCCAAGCACTTCTTGCCGGACTGGAAACCCTGGGGTTCGCCCTCGTCCCTCCCKCTGACCAAAGCCTCCCGACCCTCACWTGCGTCTCYCTCCCAGARTGGYTRGATGACAAAACCKCTCGCTCAACCCTTCTTCACGACTTCAACATCGAAGTTGGAGGTGGATTRGGSCCCCTCGCTGGCAAGGTGTGGAGAATAGGGCTCATGGGCGAATCATCAACYTTTGASTCGGTCATGACCTTACTYGCGGCCTTGGARCAGATTTGTTCACACGTCGCCCCGTCACRCTCTTTGGGCCAATCGATGACGGCAGCCCTCAAAGAATATTCAGCCTTTGCTCATCCCTGATAAACCTAGAAACGGCAGTTGGGCGCAAAAAAGCCGTGTAAGATATTGGGGTGCATGGTGCAATAAAAAATGTCGTGGTCACCTCGGTGGTGATGAGACATTTTTTTTGTGCCAGGTGCGCCAAAAGCTTGCGTGGACTTTTGTGATCCAACTGCYGTTTCTAGGTTAAAATACCCATCGACAAAACCGGAAACCTGAGGAGTAACCTATGAAAGTACATGTCAACGGCATCGACCTCGCGTATTCGGATGAAGGACATGGGAATCCAATCATTTTTCTCCACGCGTTTCCGCTGAATCGTACCATGTGGGAACCCCAGGTCGCTGGGCTCAAGGATCGATATCGAGTGATTACGATGGACCTTCGCGGGCATGGAGAGTCCGATGCTCCAATGTGGCGCTATACCTTGGAGCAGTTTGCCGAGGATATCAAAGCCTTGCTCGATCACCTTGGGATTTCAAAGGCGACATTCGTCGGGCTGTCCATGGGTGGGTATATCCTTTTTGCGCTGTATCGAAAGTACCCAACGTTCTTTCACGCTCTGGTATTAGCCGATACCCGAGCGACCGCCGATACTCCCGAAATCAAAACCGCTCGATTCTCCATGGCCCAAGTCGCGTATAGGCGGGGGGCCTCGGCTATTGCAGACCTCATGCTCCCAAAGCTTTTCAGCCCTTCAGGATTGGAAAATCGAAAAGACTTGGTCGCTAGGTTACGCAAAATGATAATCGGCAACCAAATCTCTGGTATCGTGGGTGACCTCATGGCCATGGAAGAACGACCGGATTCCACCCCGCTCCTGAAAAAGTTCAACGTTCCAACTTTGGTTTTGGTAGGGGAGAACGACTTAGCTTCACCACTAGAAGAGGTGAAAGGAATGGCAGAACACATACCTCATTCACAATTTAGGCTCATCCCTCAGGCAGGACATGTTTCAAATCTGGAGCAACCCGAAGTCTTCAATCATGCCCTCATACAGTTCCTAGAAAACCTCGACCGATCTGTAGGCGACAATTGAGGGTGCTTAAGTACAGGATGCCGAGGGAAACGAGGGTATCTGTTTGAAAAATTTAGTTTTCTTGAAGTAATTTGGGGTCAGACTCGACTTAATGAATTCTTACGATCACCCCTTGCAGAACACATACCTAATTAAATCGAGTCTGACCCCTTTTTAATTTATTTGACCCCTTTTTAATTTATTGGACTTGATGGGGGAAGATAGAAAAAAGCTAGATCTCTGTGAAGGCGGATGGGTAGGAGCGTTAGCCTGTTTCTCGGGCGGGAGGTCGAATCAATCTCAAAAACTCATCGCGGGTTTGTTGTTGTTTGCGGAAGGCACCGAGCATATGGCTGGTGACTGCTACGGTGTTTTGTTTTTCCACACCCCGCATCATCATGCAGAGATGCCGTGCTTCAATGACTACCCCAACTCCAATCGGGTCTAACTTTTTCTGAAGGGTTTCAGCAATTTGGACTGTCAAACGTTCTTGTATTTGGAGCCGCCGGCTGAACACGTCGACGATTCGAGGGATCTTACTTAATCCAACAACTTGTTTCCTTGGGATGTACCCCACATGACATTTTCCAAAAAACGGCAGCAAGTGATGTTCGCACAAACTGAAAAAATCGATGTCGCGGACAATAACCATTTCATCGTACTCAATGGGATACAAAGCGCCATTGACCAGGTCATCAATATTCTCTTGATAGCCTTTTGTGAAAAACGTCAGCGCGTCGGCCACACGCTTGGGCGTTTCTTCCAAACCACGTCGCTTGGGATCC
>LXTH01000069.1 GCA_001643555.1 Nitrospirae bacterium SPGG5
TGAGAGATTCTACCCCACCTTCGCCTCCCCTTACAAAGGGGAGGAATAACTTGTGGGCTATTTTATAGCCAAAGCCGAATTAATGAAAATCCCCCTAACCCCCTTTTCCAAAGGGGGAACCGAGGTGGTCACCTCGTAGAAATCTACGGGGAATAGTAAGTTCATTTTGAATTTTCTTGTGTTTCGCTCATGTTTTCTAGAAGCACTTGAGCAATATGTTTCACAGACGTGCCCTCGGGTAAGCCATTTTTTAGTTGAATCATGCAAGCGGGGCAACTCGTGGCCACGACTTCGGCTTGGCTTTTTAGAATGGCTGTTTTTTTTCGCTGAAAGATTTTCTGAGAGGTCTCGTAATCCTTCACAATGTACGTCCCTGCCCCACCAGCACATCGATCGGCATCTTCCATTTCCACATAGTCCACCCCAGGCAAATTGGCTAGCAACTCCCGCGGTTGTTTGGTCACACCTGCGGCACGGAGATGGCAGGACGAATGATAAGTGACTCTTTTCGTAACTTGGCTCTTCTTTTGCCTAGGCTGCGCCGACTCATGTTCCAAGGCAAATTCTGAAATATGTTTGACCCTCTTGGCTAACCTCACTGCTAACTCCTCTTCGGGTTCACCCTTGAACCATGTTGCATAATCTTTCAGCGCCAATGTGCAGGAAGCGCAGCCAGTGACGACTGTCTCATACCCATTGAAATGTTTGAGATTCTCGCGAGCCCCTTCCTTGGCCAATTTTCGATGTCCATAGGTTTCGATGGGAGTCCCGGAGCACCGCTGTGGCGGAAGATCTGGAGTGACTCCGTATCGTTTCAGAACATTGATGACGGCATCGCCTACGCCATCATCAAAGTAATTGGCGGCACAGCCGTGGAAATAGGCGACTTTTGAATTACCAACATTGGGAGGGGACCCCTCACCCCAGCCCTCTCCCCGAAGGGGCGAGGGGGAAGGCAAGACGCATAACTCCTGGTGTCGTTCCCGCAATAAGATTTTTGCTAACAGAGGTAGCTTCATATTCCAGGGGAATCGTGCGTTTTCGGCAAGGTGCTTGAGAAGGGGTCGGGTGAACGTATCAATCATTCGGCGGATCACAGGGCGATCCCACAGGCTCTGAGTCCTCGCGGCCAATTTGATCAGTTTTTCAAACTTCGCCGATTGCGCCTGAAAAGAAAAGATTTTCCCGGCAAGTGCATTGGGATGTTCCGCTCGTCGTTGCAAAATGAGTTCGGATACATCCACGTCAGCCGGGCAGATCGTTCGACAGGACTTGCAATTTAAACACGCTTCAACCACGCGTTTGGAATCCAAATAGCTGTAGTTCGGGTCGGTCACAATTTCAAACCACCCACGCGAACTCATATCTTCCGACTGAAACACATCGTACACCGGACAGACCGAATTACATTTCSCGCACGTCGCACAGGCTTTCCCCAACCGYTCAAAGTCGATGTGTTCCGTAAAGGACGTCTCRCTKATTTTYACGCCAGGATTTAAAATCCCTGCCGGGTCCAWGGCCTGCTTCACCTGKACAAACACAMCATACAATTCTTCGCCATACATCCGCTTGACCATTTCGGCACGTACCCGRCCATCACCATGTTCCCCGCAAATCGAGCCACCGAAYCGATCCAGAACCGTGTGATGCACCTCGTAATACGTCTCCACCATTCGCTGAAAATCACCCTCGTCRTTGACATCCAGCAAGGGCACGATGTGGGCATTGCCATTGCCGATATGGCCAAAGATSGCCAATTGGACCTGYGCKTGKCCAAAGACRCCATCCAGGTAGCGAATCAACTCGCCAATCCGTTCCGCGGGCACCACCACATCATCGACATAATTGATGGGCTTTTTCTTCGCGTCATACCGATACAACGTGGGATACAACGCTTTTCGAGCTTTCCACAATTCTTGTTGTTGTTCAGGGTCTGTGGCGATGACAGGATCGGAGGCAAGGCGATAGCGTTGACACGCCTCACGTAATTGCGTAATGCCGCCGTGGTCGCCGTCTTGATCGAATTCAATGAGCAAGGTCGCAGCAGCGTCTCCGGGAATGTTGTACTGCGACCGGCCTATCAGATCTAAGGTATTGCCATCCATGACCTCCAAGGCCAAGGGATTAAGCTTCAATAGGTGATGAACCGCCTCACCCATTTCTTCGAGGTGCTGGAAATGAATCATTCCGGTGACTGTCGATCGTGGACAATCAACCAGTTGTATCGTGGCCTCACTGAATATCCCTAACGTGCCTTCGCTTCCCACAAACAATTTTGGGAAATCGATGATCCCTCTCTCTAACCCCGCTGCCATATCGAACACATTGTAGCCCGCGCTATTTTTACTGACGCGCGGTCGCTTGGATTGAATCAGCTCACGATGCTCACGCACTACATTCACCACGGATTCAAGCCCGGCGAATTGATCGAACGTCGCGCGGCATTGATGGCTATCTATCTGTTCAACGCCAGCATTAAGCCAACCGCCAGATTCGAGACATACTCGCAGTGCCAATACATTGTCTTTGACCGACCCATAGCGCAACGTGTGGGGCCCTGACGAGTTATTAGCCAACATGCCGCCGAGCTTGCACATATCACCACTCGAAGGATCGGGCCCGAACATGAGGCCTGTTGGAAGCAGTTGCTTGTTCAACTCGTTGAGGACAATGCCCGGTTGAATGCGTGCCCATTTCTCATGGGTGTTAATTTCGAGAATCCGATTGAGATGGGAGACATCCAGAATAATGCCCGACCCAATGGCCGACCCGGTGAGATTCGTCCCAGCAGCACGCGTAGTGAGCGGGACGCCCTTCTGCACCGCATACTCCATCACATGCTCAATATCCGATTCGCTGTCAGGCAACACCACCACTTGCGGCGTCATGCGATACATACTGGCATCCACCGCATAGGCACGTAGCGTGGAGTAGTCGTCCTTGACCTTGCTGGCCCCAAGAAACCGGCGCAGGTCAGCACCAATCGTATTTTTCTTTTCGGGAAGTACTAAGTTCATAGCCATGAGAAGCATTCTAGAAAGGGAGTCGGAAAAGGGCAACTCAATTGGGCTGAATACTCTGGATACCCGTCCCCGTTTCCACGAGGACAGGCTATTCACGCTGCCATGGCAACTCGTTCTACTTTGGGTCTGTTGAATATTTCAGGTCCATGACCCATAGATGCTCCAGGTAAGCCTGCTCGCATCAGTGGGAGGGAATGTTCAAAAAAGCATGCCCTGARTCTTTCCGAAGGGTCTATCCAGCAAGGCCGCAGCCCTTTTGACGCGCGGAGCGTACTCTCAGTACGTGAGCACGGCAAAAGGGCGAGAACGCCGCTGGCGGCTTTTTTCAACATTCCCACTTTATGCCGCGAGAATGACGGGACGCAGGATGAAGAGCCACAATATCTTTCGTAGGGAAGGATCCGTTTAGATTGTGTCGGAATGATTTAGTCTAGATTTCTGCAGGTCAAGAATCG
>LXTH01000178.1 GCA_001643555.1 Nitrospirae bacterium SPGG5
AACCCCTCACCCTCCCCTCTCCCCTCAGGGGCGAGGGAATAAATACATAGCCTCTATGCCATTAAGTTTGTCTTTCCGCCATGGTCCTTTTTGGGACGGATAAGCTTTGCAACATTTCTTTGTAATCTTCGTTCAACACCTTGGGGATCGCTCAGGCTCCATAGTTCCGCGGTCAGGTCCCATATCATGGACACTCGTTCAGCCGGTGTAGCGTCAACAAAGTTGTCCTCTTCCTTGGACATCTTTTTTAAAGCCGTATATTGTTTTTGAAGTTTCATGAATCTGTATTATATTCGATGCGTCTTCGGTTTGGGAGATAAAATTTTTATACTGCAGGAAGAGTTCCTCTCATGAAAGCAATGCTTCTTGACCATGATGCCGACATCAGCACGGCACCGTTGCAGCTTCGGGAGGTGCCGGTGCCCGAACCGGGGCCGAGGGAGGTACGTGTCAAAGTTCACGTGTGTGGTATTTGCCGAACGGATTTACATGTGGTGGAAGGGGAATTGCCGACTTCAACTCGACCGATTATTCCAGGGCATCAAACTGTCGGGGTCGTGGATCACATTGGGGAAGGTGTGACGACCCTCAAAGAAGGGGATCGCGTCGGTATTGCTTGGCTTCAGCAAACCTGTGGGACATGCGAGTTTTGTCAAAGCGGTCGAGAAAATCTTTGCGAGAAGGCAACATTTTCCGGCTACCATGTGCATGGCGGGTTTGCGGAATATGCGCTGGTGTCTGAGCGTTTTGCCTATCCCATTCCTGCTATCTTCACGGACGAAGAAGCCGCGCCGCTTCTGTGTGCGGGAATTATTGGCTATCGGACGTTGCGCCGTAGCCAGATTCAACCTGGTCAACGATTAGGACTGTATGGGTTTGGCGCATCGGCGCACATCACGATTCAGATTGCCCGCCATTGGGGATGTTCCGTGTACGTGTTTTCCCACCGAGATGAACATCAAACACTCGCTCGGGAATTGGGAGCTGCGTGGGTGGGGCACTCGACAGACTCGCCGCCTGAAAAGTTGCACAGCGCGATCATCTTTGCACCGGCAGGCCACCTGGTGCCTCCTGCGCTTCAGGCTTTGGAACGGGGAGGCACCGTCGCGCTCGCTGGCATTCATATGTCGGCCATTCCAGCGTTGGATTATTCGCGGGATTTGTTTCAGGAACGCACGTTACAAAGCGTGACGGCGAACACTCGGCAAGATGGACTCGATTTTCTCCAGGTGGCCGCGCAAATTCCTATCCGTACTCACACCAAAACCTTTCGATTGGAAGAAGCGAATCTTGCCCTTCAAGAGTTAAAAGCCGGCAACATCAACGGCGCTGGCGTGTTACACATCCATTGATGGGGGTTACTCCTCTTCCAGCGGCTCTTCTCTTGCCATAAATTCTTCATCGATATTCCGAATATGTACCGCCCTGCCACGGTCGTCGAGATACGCTTCGATCCTATCGCCTACATGAGCCGGGCGATCGATCGTCGTGTTTTGATCAAAGGGAATTCGTCGTTCATGTTCCGTGATGTCTTGAATGATATAGGCCGCCCCTTCGATCGCGACCACCTGTCCTTCCGCAGCTTCAGCATAGAATTCTGGCAAGGCTAATTCTTTTTGGACTTCTATATACCCTCGCGTTCCCAGTACAATACCCAATCCAAGCTGTTCCTGACTCCTGGCCTGATTAAAGTCAGGTTCCGTGTCACAGCCGCTCACTCCCAACACCACAAGGCAGGCTAACCCTAGGACCTTGACCTGAATCGTTTCGGTGCGAGTTTTTGGTTTCTTCAATTGCATGTCGCGTTGGCTCATTTGGCTTGTGCTCCTTTTGGTTCCGCGCCAATGCTCTGGAGCCCTGCTGCAGCACAAGCTTCATCGAGATGAGCGCCTGGAGCCCCACCGACACCGATTCCACCGACGACCTCTCCCTGCATCTCAATTGGCAAGCCGCCACCCAAAATTAAAATCTTTTCATTCATATCGCGTAGCCCTTGGATGCTAGGAAATTTTGTCATGAGCTGGGCCAAATGCTCGGTCGAACGCCGAAGACTCGCCGAGGTATAGGCTTTTCGCGAACTACTATCCACTGTGTGAGGGCCAGCTCCATTGCCCCGCAACAGAACTTTCAGGTTGCCGCCTCGGTCTACCACTGCAACACTCACCTTGTATCCGCCATTCTCACATTTCGCCAGAGCTGCAGCCGCGGCTTGTTGAGCGAGCGAAAGGGGAAGGACTCTTTCTTTTGGTAAACCTTCTGCGGCTGCAAAATTTATTGTTCCTGTTAGCGCAATGGCAACCGACAGCGCAGGTATTTTTCTAAACACTCTCATGGAGCTGAAAGTCCATTGCTTCCCTTTCATTTTATCTCTCCTTTTCCTTAACTGAGTTGGCACAAACCAGGTCAATGCTGATCATGGCTTTTTTCGTTATTCTGGCAAAGGGGCGTTTTCTGCTTCTCCAGTCATGGGCACAAACGCCACGGGAAGCAGTTCTTCTTTTCGCCATCCCTCTTGTGTTCTTCTAATCAGCATCAGTTTTTGCACGGTCTTCCCAAGCGGAAGAATCAACCGTCCTCCGATGGCGAGCTGATCCAACAGCGGCTGTGGAATGTGTGCCGGTGCTGCGGTCAGAATGATCGCATCAAACGGCGCCTCGTCCGGCCARCCYTGGTAGCCATCCCCTGCTCGRACSGTGACRTTGRTCAATCCTAATTTTGTTAATGTTTCTTKGGCCCTCTGGGCGAGTGACTCGACAATTTCAATGCTGAAGACCTTGTCCACCAATTGAGMCAGAATGGCCGCTTGATAGCCCGACCCAGTTCCAATTTCGAGCACGCGTTCATGCRGTTGAAGCGTCAACGCTTCCGTCATGAACGCAACAATGTAGGGTTGGGAAATGGTTTGCCCAAACCCAATGGGCAAGGGATGATCCTCGTAGGCCTCTTCTCTCTCTGATTCGGGAACGAACTCATGGCGAGGAACCTTCCGCAAGGCCTGAATAACGTGGAAGTCTTTCACCCCGCGTGCGATGATTTGCTCCCGCACCATCCTATCTCGCGCAACTTGTCGAGGTTGGGGATCCGCGAGGCTTTTGAGTTCCATGCCATGACTCGATATCGACATAACAAGATGAAATCCTAACAACGCCCCGACCCACATTCCAAGTTGTGATCCGTCCCGCACGATTCTTTTCCAAGTTTTCCGATGGTGTGTTCGGCAACGTCCCTCGCGTGGATCATTCACTCGCCTGAATCCTTGGTATTATAGCTGCCGGCCTTTCGAAATGCTTCTTTAATTTCACCAAGCTCCTCTTTGTATCGGACCATACAGTTTTTCGGATCTTCCTCTCTCTTTTTACGCGTCCGGTTCATGAGAAACTTCTAATCTTCATCTAACCTCATCCTCATCTTGACA
>LXTH01000138.1 GCA_001643555.1 Nitrospirae bacterium SPGG5
ATATCCGCTGCGAATCTTTCATCACCCCAAAAGTATCTTGGTTTTCGTGGCGCGGGCAACTCTTGCCATTTTATCGGGAATTGAAACGCGATCCCATCGTTGTACACGGCATAGCCATCTTTTTGTTTGGCTGCAAGGGGTTCAGGATGGAATTGCTCCTCACTGAACAACGACCCATGAGGTTGTTGTTCTTCTATTCCATAGTCTTCAAGGTTTACTTCTTCCAGATCCCAATCCACATCGCCTTCCTGAATACTCTTGGTACGGTCATTCCACTTGAACATAAACAGAATATGATCCTTATTATAAACCGACTGTACCCAAACATCATCAATCCGATTCACGAAATTCCTGGGTTTATGGGTGATTTGGCCGCCTAAGGCAACCCATTTTCGAGGGGCTGTTTTCCACGCTTCACCATTTTCATCCGTTGGAAGATCCCCTTCAACAAATTTTGAGGGAATGACAAAAGTACCCTTGGGTTTATCTGTTAAGGGGTCAATGGGCAGGGGCAACGCCGTGCTGAGGGTAGTAGCAATTTCATCGCTGACTTCCCCACCGGCCACAACCACTTCGCCGATTCTTTCACACAGAGACTGTACGTAGTTGGCAATATGCCACCGATCTTCTATGGTCGTAGTATCGGCAAAGGACGGCATCGGTGTGCCATTAATCCCCGTGGAAAACGTGCGGAAGATATTCTTGACGTTGTAGGCATCCTGCCGAGTGCCTCTGAAATTCCAGCATTTGTGCCAGTCTGCCGGTTGAATCGAAAAACCCCAGTCATCTTTGAGGTTAAAGGCATTCCCATCACCTCGCCCTTCGAGCCCATGACATTCAATACACTTCACCTCCACCACAAGCTCGGAGCCACGTTTGATGGATTCAGGAGTATTTGGAATTGCTTCCAGCTTATCGAGTTCCAAAACAAAAAAATCTTCGAACTCGGTGTCTTGCCACTCCCGATCTTTAACCAACTGCGTTGTTACAAAGGCCAACACGTCTTTTCGTTGTTGCTCTGTGAGAATACCTTCCCAGGATGGCATGGCCGAACCTGGGAGCCCATGCGTGACTGTCTGAAGTAAATCGACGTTAATCAGCGGCAGCTGACCGCTCGCAGTATGTCGAATTTTAAATGTCCCAGACTCGAAGTTCCGTGGACGAGGCCACAGCCGCACCGCACCCGGTCCATCGCCTGTCCCCTCCACCCCATGACACCACACACATTTGGTGAAATACACCCTCTTCCCTGCTTCTATTTGTTCTGCCCCAGGTAGGGGCGATGCACTTTGCTTGACAAACCCTTCAGGGATCTCTTCTTCTTCTTCTTGGCCCGAGGTTGTAAGCGGAAGTCCTAATCCAAGAAGCACACTGATACCTATTGCCAGTGCTATACGACTTGGTGTACCCGTCGTGAATCTTGTATTCCTGTTCATTGTTTTCCTCTTTATGTTGCCAGTCGTCAAAAGGCCAGTTTGCTCATCCAATAAACCGATTAATCCCATGTTCTCGGGTAATAACCGGTATGCCAGTATTCGAACATCACGACTTTCCAGATCTCATCCACGGTGAGGTGTTGTTCCCAGGGAGGCATCACCGATGCCCAAGGAAAAGCTTCGCCGGGTAATCCGATCCCACCTTTTGCCACACGCCAGAATACGAAAGTCTCTTGCAACTGGGCAATGGTTCCCGCGTCCGTAAAGTTTGCTGGAATCGGGTTAAARGCAAAGGCCATGAGCCCGCGTCCGTTTAAGTTGTCRCCATGACAGAAATGACAATTTTGAAAGAAGATCTCTCCCCCTTCACGAACGTATTTRGTRTAGCCTTCKGCATTKGGRTCCCAKGGATTGAAATTAGGATCGTTCACRTCYTTCATTAACCGGCCCATGCTTTGGTCCACGATCCGTTCGTTGCCATATTCCTGATCATATTTGCCTTCGGCRTTMACCCTGTAGGGATTGGCGGCTGTTTGRAGCACAAACGTTTTTCCATGRACTTTCGTGGTGGCCGGAGGCGCAGGATGCACAGTCCGCAATTCAATCGGCTCCTCAAAGCTTGGCAWAAGTKRACYATARGCAAAACCCCACAARCCAAGGGGGATAMAGATTAAMGCCRCAACTCGAAGGCCTTTGTGAAATCCGGAAACTCCATCMAGSACATTAAAAATGGGACGTTKAAAWTCTWGCCACTCYYTCTCGGAACCAGAGACCCACATAAAGATCCCGCATCCGGTCACCGTAATGTAAATGGCCCTCACACTGAACGGAATAGGAGGATAAATCCGATATGTTAAATACATCCAGATAAAAACCAAGACCCCAATCCCCGCCCAAAACTTGGGAATCGGCATCCCGGCGCGATTGAGCGACCAATTGATCACGCAAAACAATAAGATCGCACCGGTCAGCTCCATTATCATCTGCATCGGCATGTAGCCTTCAACTAGCTTTAACCAGGTCATGGTCCTATGCTCCTGTTTTAATAATACAGAACGGTATAGATAGAATTTCTATTCAAAGTCAGCAAGCGCCGGGGGGTCTTGGCCCTCTTTCACTTGCGATAAATAATCAACAATTTTATTCACAGCCCCGGCGCTTAACTTCAGGCCAAAATCCTTGAGCATCTGGTTGTCAGGAAAATCTTTCACCACATAGGCACTGGGATTTAAAATTGACTCCGTGATATATTCCCGTGTTGACTCTGCTTTTCCCTGATACCCCGGATCCTTTAATCTCTTAGGCGCACTAGTGCCTTCCATCAACAAGGGACCCACTTTCCCAACAGCATCTTTAATTCCAGGAATAGTATGGCAAGCCGGACAACCTGCTTTCATGAAAAGATCCGTAATTGGCTCTTCGCCTGTTGCAAGTACTCCCCCGGCTGGCCCTTCGTCAGTACTGGCTTTGGCTCTATCTTTTTCAGGAATAAATTTTTCATAGGAAGCTTGAATTTCATCGTAGGCGGGAGCTTCCTTCCCCTCCCGCACATATAACCAGGTATCCACGGCTGCCAACTCTCCAATAGTAAGAGATATCGGCGGCTTATGAATTCTTGGCATGGGACTTTCAGTATCATTTGTTCCTTTTACCCCAAAACCAGGAACGACAAAGCAATCGGGACAGGCATGGGATTCGGCAATATACTCTTGACCTGTGGTAGCTGTACCAGAACCCTCGAACGCTTCTTTTTGGACAGTATCTCGAGAAGCCGGATCATTCATACGGTATTTTTCATGCTTCAATTGCACTTCCGCCCGAGCAGGAATATCCCAGAGATTCGGGGCTCGCTCACTTAAAAACCCCTGATTGAAACCATGACAGAGGGGACATTGCCCCTTTCCTATGGCCCCCTGAACTTTACTTTGTCCAAGGCCACCAAAAATTATTTTTTCCCCTTCATCACCAAGCTGCTGACCACTCATGCTTTGGAAATCCAGCTTTACTTCCGGAGGAGGAAACCCACCCT
>LXTH01000047.1 GCA_001643555.1 Nitrospirae bacterium SPGG5
ATGAAAAATTTTGTCCCTTTTCCTTGGATGCTTTCGACCCAGATCTTTCCGCCATGTAGCTCCACAAGGCTTTTGGTAATGGCCAGGCCCAGGCCGGCCCCCTTGGATTGATGCGGGCTGGATGGACTGCGATAGAACCGTTCAAAGATGGTTTCCAGTTCCTCCTGAGGAATGCCACACCCCGTGTCCGCAACACAGACTTGAACCCACTGATCGTCCTTATTGACCACGCTTATTTGGACGCTCCCATTGGGGGGAGTAAATTTAATGGCGTTATGGACCAAATTCGTGAGCACTTGACTCATTTTATCCAGGTCGCCTCGAACCGGCGAAATTGCATGAGCTTGGGCGATCGTCAACGTGAGGCCATGTTCGGTGGCCATATCTTGCAAGTTCTCGGTGACCTCGGTGATTAATTCGGGCATGGAAAGGGTAACAGGAATGAGATCCATCCGCCCGGCTTCGATTCGAGATAAATCCAGTAGGTCGTTGATCATTCGAGTCAGGCGTTCCACATTGGCTCGGACTCGACTTAAATAAAACGTTTGCCGCTCGGTTAACTCGCCGGTTAAGCCATCAAGCATGTTTTCCACAAGCCCTTTGACCGAGGTCATGGGTGTCCGAAGCTCGTGGGAGACGATGGTGACAAACACCGATTTGAGCTGATCCAGCTCCTGTAACTTCACATTCGCTTCGGTGAGTTCATGCGTGCGTTCCTCGACTCGTTGTTCCAGCGTAATATTTAATTGTTCCAATTCCTGATAGGCCCGGGCATTATCAATAGCCACGCCCACAGTGTTCGCGATGGTAATTAACAATTCCAGATCTTCCTGCGTACAAGTTTGTGGGGTACTATCTGCGGTAATAAACCCCATGATGTGTTGCTGGCTTTTCAGTGGCGCACACACAAAAGAGGTCGTGCCGAGTTCCTGAAGTACCGCGCGAATCTTCGGATCCATGCGAGCACTCACCACATCAATCTCCGGAACGAAAAAGGCCTCTCCGTGAAGCAAGAGATCGGCATGAATGGTGCCATCCTCGCGAATCGAGATTTCGAGGGACCGAACATGGGTATCGAGGTCTTCTGAAATGCCTGCGGTTTGTGCTGTATGCGCAATTCCTCGATCACGGTCGTAGAGCATGAGCAACATGTGTGTAAACCCGACTTTTTCAACGAAGAGGTGCAACACCGTACTGAGGAGGGTGTTCAAATCCAAATGCGAGGCGATGGCAGAACCCGTTTGGTTGAGCGTGGTTAATTTATTTGCATGTTTGGTGATCGTGGCGACTTGGGCTGAGATCGCCTGCTCCCGATCACGAATGGCTTGGGTCATCGTGTTGAACACGGTCGTTAATTCACCCACCTCATCCTGTGTGGTGGGCTCCAGAGAGACGGAAAAGTCTCCAGTTGAGACCTTTTTGGCAACCTCAGCTAAACTCCGGAGTGGATTGATGATACGGTTGGCTAATACCGCGGTAGCCATRATTCCTAGCAYGATAATTAAGACCGTGATGAGGACAATATTCCGCACCAGGTCRTTGAGCTGTTGAATCATTTTTTCGTTGCTGACTCCAACCTGCACAATTCCATGGATCGGGCTCCYGGRCGGACCCGAGAACTCCGATCCCACAATATTTTCCTGTTGTTCCAACACAAGAGGTCCCAATAATGGGTCGGAGGACATGCGTCGACGTACAGGAATGGCGAAATCGTACAGCAGTTCAGTCTGGTCGTTGAATTGCAGATTCCACCATGGTGAAGATGAGGTGTCAGGACCTGTGCCTGGCTGAGTATCGCTTTTGAACGAAGTAATGACCGGGTCGGAGTGTGAAATGGCCAGCAATGATTGAACGATGTGGCTATCCGGATACACGGGGCTTTCCGCGATCCGTGTTTGCCATCCGGCCCGGAGAACCCCCTTGCTCTTGGCCACCAGGGGGACCCCTTGGGGGTCAGTCATGATCACATACACCACTTCGTCGATCTTCAAGGCCCCATCCAATAACCGTTCCAAAGAGATAGTGTCTTTGGCAATCAGCGGAAAGCGACTGTTATAGGCCAAATTTTTCACGATCACCAGGCCGATTTTCCTTAAGGCTTGGGCCATGATTTGGGATTGCTGATTGACAACATACCAACTGAGGCCAGAACACACCGCAACAATGATGACACTAATGAATACAATAAACTTGGTTCGTAAACTCACCATTCGAATAGGTTCGGGTTGTTGAGTGTCACTCGTCATGGCTGATGCAACCGTCTCATGGTTAATACACCTCTTCAGCATCGGCTAACAGTTGTGGGGGAACGGTAATGCCGAGGTACTGTGCGATTTGACGATTAATCGCTAAGCTCACGTGTTCAGGAGGAAGAAGGGTGCCTTGAGGAATAGATTCCCCCTTCAGAAGTTTCTCTGCGAGTCCAGCGACCTGCTCACCAACCTTGGTATAGTTGATATACAACCCGGCGAGAACCCCGCTTCGGACCAGGCCAGAAGAAAATCCCAATATCGGGATTCGTGCTTCTAATGTCGTACTCAACAGAAAGTCCAGAGAGTCTTCAGTCAGCACCGTGCTGTCGGGAATGAGCCACAACACGTCAATGTTGGGCAGCAGCGCTCGCAACATGGCTGGAACATCCTGGGGGGAGGACACGGGCCGGGCAAGCAACTGTAACCCTTGCTTTGAGGCCAAAGCTTTGGCCTGTTGAACGGTGTGCTTCGTTTTCGTGGGATCAAATAGCACCCCGATCCGCTTCAAGCCGGGAACGAGGCTTTGGATCAACGTAAACTGGTTTTTGATAGGAATTCCAAGGCTGACGCCTGTCATGTTGTTCCGGGTGAGATCGTACTTGGTGGGAGCCAACACCATACAAAAGATAATGGGGATATCGAGGATTTCCAGTTTGGCGGCCAGGGCCGCTTTGAGACCAATGGCTACCACGAGTTTGGCTGGTGTTGCCCGGATTTTCCGGCCAAGCTTTCGTCCTTGGGCAAGGTCTCCCTGGAGGTCATACTCCAAAATCTTGACCTCGGGAGAGAGTGTCTCTTTGAAGGAGGAAGCCGCCACGTTATAGGGGCCCACGTCGGCGGATTTGAGAATGACGATGTCTTGGCCCCAAGCTGATGTTTGCGTGCCCATGCCTAGATAGGCGGTCAGTGTGAAAATTACAGCAAGCTTGAGGGTGAAAAGGAATGCGGAAGGAGGAGAGAGGCCTATTCGATAAAAATAGAGCAAGAGTCACTCCGAGTGAAGGAGGGGAAAATAATTCGAGGGCCTTCTTCGTGATCGGCTATGACATATGACATTAACAGGATCTGTTGAATAAAAAAATTAAATTGGTGAGAACTGGCCAACACACTCAAGTGTCAGGAGGAAAAGGGCTATGGATACAGCATCCCTCCGCCTACGCGATGG